>CAXBHA010000236.1:0-4983 GCA_963974955.1 uncultured Yeosuana sp.
GTCACGGGGCGCTTTGTATGGCTGTTTCGGGGAAGTGTTATATGAGTTTGCATGCGTATAATTCTTCGGCAAACAGAGGAGCCTGTAAGCAAAATTGTAGAAAAAAATATACCGTTATAGAGCAGGAAACGGGTTTTGAAATGGAGATTGATAATGAATATATTATGTCGCCCAAAGATTTGTGTACTATTGATATTTTAGACCAAGTGGCTGATGCGGGTATTAACGTTTTAAAAATTGAAGGACGCGGAAGAGCACCAGAATACGTAGCCAAAGTGATTTCGTGTTATCGCGCAGCCATTAATAGTTTGGAGAGTAAAACCTATCAAAAAGAAAGCGTTATTACCTGGATGCAAGAACTTGAAAAAGTGTATAATCGTGGATTTTGGAATGGGTATTATCTAGGGCAAAAACTAGGTGAATGGAGTATTGGTTCAGGATCGCACGCTACTCAAAAGAAAGTTTATATTGGTAAGGGCACACACTTTTTTCCTAAACCTCAAATAGGTGAATTTAAAATTGAAGCTTATGACATTGCCATAGGAGACACCATTTTAATTACCGGTCCAACAACAGGAGCCAAAGAACTTGAGGTGAATGACATGATGGTTAATGATGAAAAATTGGCAAAAGGATCTAAAGGCGATTTGGTGACCATTCCGTTAGGGTTTAGAATACGGCCATCTGATAAGTTATATAAAATTGTTGAAAATAAAGTCGAGGCCTAATGGTGGTTATTACCTTACAGCGACAAAAGTGTATTGGTTGCAACTACTGTGTAGAATTATCACCAAATCAGTTCCAAATGTCGAAAAAAGATGGTAAATCCGTGTTGCTTCATTCTAAAGAAAAAAAAGGATTTTTTACATTAAAGTCTAATGAAAACAGCATTTTTGAAGGATGTGATAATGCCTCTAAGGCATGTCCCGTTAAGATTATTAGCGTAAAAATGGTTTAGTGTTTGCGATAATTACACTTCTATTTTAAAGTACACATAATAATCTTATCTTTACCTCGAGAAGTTTTTTTGAAATTATATTTCAAAAGCCCAATCAGATTGTCATTCTCGCGAATGCGGGAATCTAAAAATAATTATAAACTTTCATTCGTAATAATTTTTATTATCGAATTCAACATAAAAAACACATGAGTTGCAACACTTGTTCAACTGAAAAAGGAAGTTCGCCTAAAGGGTGTAAAAATAATGGCACGTGCGGTACGGATAGCTGTAATAAACTAACCGTTTTTGATTGGTTGGCAAATATGTCACTTCCCAATGGAGAAAAACCATTTGATTGGGTTGAGGTTCGTTTTAAAAACGGGAGGAAACACTATTATAAAAACACCGAAAATTTAACCTTAAGTATTGGAGATGTTGTTGCTACACAAGCACAACCTGGTCACGATGTTGGAATGGTTACTCTTACAGGTGAATTGGTCCGGGTTCAAATGAAGCGAAAAAACATAGACCAAGAAGGGGAGGAAATTTTTAAAATTTACCGTAAAGCGAATCAAAAAGACATCGATATTTGGTCGACAGCAAGAGATAGAGAAGAGCCTATGAAGGTTAGGGCGAGACAATTTGCTATTGACTTGAAGCTAGAAATGAAAATTTCAGACATCGAATTTCAGGGAGATGCCAGCAAAGCAACATTCTATTATACTGCTGAAGACCGTGTAGATTTTCGAGAACTTATCAAAGTATTTGCCAGAGAATTTAGAACGCGCATTGAAATGAAGCAAGTTGGGTTTCGTCAAGAAGCATCCAGACTTGGAGGCATTGGGTCTTGTGGTAGAGAATTATGCTGTTCTACCTGGTTAACAGATTTTCGTTCGGTTAGTACATCGGCGGCAAGATATCAACAATTGTCATTAAACCCTCAGAAACTGGCAGGGCAATGTGGGAAATTAAAATGCTGTCTAAACTATGAGCTTGACACTTATCTGGACGCTTTAAAATATTTTCCAGAAACAGATATTAAGCTTTTTACCGAAAAAGGAACTGCAGTGTGTCAAAAAACAGATATTTTTAAAGGCCATATGTGGTATGCCTATGAAGGAGAATGGATGAATTGGCATAAAATAACAACCGACCAAGCGAACGAGATTATTGGTCTGAACAAAAAAAATAAAAAAGTTGCCAGCCTCGAAGAATACGCTTCAACTTTAATTGAAGATACTAAAAATGAGTTTGAAAACGTTGTTGGTCAAGATAGTTTAACACGGTTTGATGGTCCAAAACCAAATAATAAACGTAAAAACAAAAGGAACAATAAAAGGAACAATAAAAATAGAAGAAAACCTCAAAACGCTAAAAATAATGCGAAATAATGTTTTGTTATTCATTTTAGGCCTTTCTTTATTAGTAGTATCCTGCGATAAAAATAGAGTTTACGATACCTATAAATCAGTTCCCAACGAATGGGATAAAGATTCTATAATATCCTTTAAAATAAATCCTCCAGATTCAACAAATGCCTATAATTTATTTGTGAATTTAAGAAACACCAACGATTATAAATACAACAATATCTATTTAATTGTTGAAATGGTTTTTCCACACGGTAAAACCATAAAAGACACATTGGAATACAGAATGGCCGACCCGAGCGGCAAACTTTTAGGGACTGGCCTCATGGATGTTAAAGAAAACAAATTATGGTATAAAGAGGACGTTGTATTTAAAGAGGCCGGAGAATATACAGTAAATATTCAGCAAGCAATGAGAGAAAACGGAAAAGTAAATGGCGTTGTGTTGCTTGAAGGCATCACCGATATTGGTTTTAGAATTGAGACCCCAACTAGTAAGTAACACGTATGGCAAAGGCAAAACAAGATAAAAATAACCAACAAGGGTTTGACAACTATGTACGCTGGTTTTGGATTATTTTTTCATCAGGTATTCTTTTTATAATATTAATCTTTTCATTGGCTTCATTTGGAGCTTTTGGGGAGTTGCCAGACCATACACAACTAGAAAATCCTGAAACAAATTTGGCCACAGAAATCATTTCTTCAGACGGCGTTACATTGGGAAAATTCTATTTTAATGATAACAGAACGCCTGTTAGCTATGATGAATTACCTAAGCATTTAATAGACGCCTTAGTAGCTACCGAAGATGCCAGATTTTTTGAACATTCTGGAATTGATGCACGCGGAACACTGCGAGCAGTGATAAAATTAGGCAGCGGTGGTGGCGCAAGCACCATTTCTCAACAATTGGCAAAACAATTGTTTCATGGCCAAGGGTCTACAAACATCATGAAAAGGATGTTACAAAAAGTAAAAGAATGGATTATTGCAATTCGTTTGGAACGACAATATACCAAAGAAGAAATCTTAGCACAGTATTTCAATATCTATGACTTTGGGAATTTCGCAGATGGCATTCGTAGTGCCTCAAGAATTTATTTTGGCAAAGAGCCCAAGGAGTTAGATTTAAAAGAATCGGCCATGTTGGTGGGCATGTTTAAAAACTCATCGCTATATAACCCATTACCAGATAGAAATCCAGTTGGAGTTAAGAACAGACGTAATGTTGTGCTGGCACAAATGGAAAAATATGGATACATTACTACGGCAGTTAAAGATTCACTCCAAAAAACTGATTTGGATTTAAACTATTCCCCAGAATCTCACCGAGAGGGGACAGCCACCTATTTCAGGGAATACTTAAGGGCCTTTATGAAAGATTGGATTGCGAACAATCCAAAACCGGATGGGACCAAGTATAATTTAAATAGCGACGGATTAAAGGTATACACAACCATAGATTCTAGAATGCAAAAATATGCCGAAGAAGCTGTTCAACAACATATGCCAAGGTTACAAGCAGAGTTTTTTCATCAAAACACACCAGAGAGAAACCCAACTGCACCCTTTTTAGAACTTGATAAAACCGAAATAGACGCTTTGATGAATCGTTCTATGAGACAATCTGAACGTTGGCGAAGAATGAAATATGATTTAGGAAAATCCAATAAAGAGATTAAAGAATCGTTTTATAAACCAACAAGAATGAAAATTTTCGCATGGAAAGGTGAAATAGATACCATTATGAAACCTATCGATTCCATGCGTTATTACAAGTCTTTTTTACTTCCCGGTCTTATGTCAATGGATCCACAAACAGGTCATGTAAAAGCCTGGGTTGGAGGCATGAACTATAAGCATTTTCAATACGACCATGTAAAAGCAGGGAAAAGACAGGTAGGATCAACCTTTAAACCGTTTGTTTATGCTGCAGCCATCGATCAATTGCATTTATCGCCTTGCGATATATTGCCGCGATCTCAAATAACTATTGAAGCCAACAAATACGGAAACCCAGAACCGTGGTCTCCAAAAAATTCTGATGGTGATTATGGGGGCTCTATGACATTAAAGGATGCTTTGGCAAATTCAGTGAATACAGTAACAGCGCGGGTTATGGATAAAGTTGGACCAAGAGCCGTTGTTGATTTGGTAAAAAAATTAGGTGTTGAATCCGAAGTCTTACCCGTTCCATCTATTGCGTTGGGAACAGCCGATTTAAGCGTTTATGAAATGGTAGGGGCCTATTCGGCATTCGCCAATAAGGGGGTTTACACAAAGCCTGTAATGGTCACCACTATTGTTGATAAGAACAATACAGTATTATATCAATTCAGACCCGAAACACGGGATGTTTTAAGCGAAGAAACAGCATATGTAACCGTTAAACTTATGGAAGGTGTTACCCAATCTGGATCTGGAGCACGTTTAAGAACTTCAGGCGCAGAGACTTATAGAGCTGATTATAGAGAAATTATAACAGGATATCCTTATCAATTTACAAACCCTATTGCTGGTAAAACCGGAACTACACAAAATCAAAGTGATGGGTGGTTTATGGGAATGGTGCCCGATTTAGTTACTGGTGTTTGGGTAGGCGCCGAAGATAGATCAGTGCATTTTGGGAATATCACTTATGGACAAGGAGCTGCTATGGCTTTACCTATT
>CAXBHA010000237.1:0-4950 GCA_963974955.1 uncultured Yeosuana sp.
TAATGGGCATTTCATAGCATTCTATTAGTACTTATAAATTTCTTTTAAATTCTAAATAGTTTAAAATAAAGCCGCCTTTATCAAAAACCACTTTAATTTTATTTTCTCCTTTTGCTAATTTTACGTTTGAAAAAGTTACAATATCATAATTTGTTTTGTTATTAGTTGTAACAGGAAGCGTTAATTTTTTTGATAGGTGTTTTTTGTCGTTTTCTAAATGGAGTTTGCCTTCTGTTCCATTGTTTGAATATCTAATTGTAATAATATAAGTATCCTTCGTTTGTGCTGTAACAGTATATTGCAACCATTCACCATCCTGAATATCAAAAATCTCATAACCATTTGAATTTTCATCCTTGCAAATTTGTATATCAACACCATCATTCCTCATTTTCTTTCCTTTATTCCATGAACCTTGTATGCCGGTATTAACCCTATAGTTGATAAAATCTTTATCTTGATATGCATAACCATGAGTTCCTAAATCATAGTCTGTTGCGTATATTATTCCAGGAATTTTATGTTTTTTAAAAGGTTTGGTAGCGTTTGTGTTTACTTGTCTAAACATGGCATCAATAACATCTGGTTTTATTGTAAGATGCTCCATTTTGTAATTTTCGGCCAATTGCATTAAAGCATTTTTAGAGAATTCTACTGAAGGTTTATTTTCGCCAGTTTCCCAATATTTTTGGATAATTTCAAATTCTGGATTTTTGGTTACCGAAGTTACACCTGCTATATTTTCTACTTTTTTCATGGGCCAAAATGCCCAGCCAATATTATTGCTTTCCACTAAATTAATGGCATCTTTAAACCAAACGTTTGAGTTTTCGCCACTTTCACCAAGCCAAATGGGAATATTATGCTGCTCACGATAATCTAACATTTTCTGTATGGATGCCATGGTGTTGTAATTCCAATATTTATGAAAACTTAATACCATATTATCATCCCAAACAGGAAAAATACCTTCATAATTATTTCCCCAACAATTACCTTCAATAACAATCATGTGATTTTTATCAACTTCTCTAATGGCGTTGGTAACATCAACCATTAATTTTCTTAAGGGAGCATTCGATGTCTCGTCACAGCCATTTTTATTTTCTCCTGCAAAATTCCAATTGGGCTCGTTAATGATGTCGTAACCTCCAATCCATGGCTTATCTTTATAGCGCTCTGCCAGTTTTCGCCATAAAGCGATCATTTTTTCTCTGTTGGCTTCGCTTTCCCAAAGTGATGGTTTTGTTTCGTCATAATCAGAAATATTAGCATCATGCCCTTGTCCACCCGGTGCAGCATGTAAATCTAAAATAAGATACATTTTATTTTCTTCACACCATTCCAGTAACTCATCGGTCATTTGAAATCCTTTTTCAATCCAAGTGATTTCTCCACTTTTTTCATCTTCAATGGGCGGTGTGTAAAGATTATAATGCATGGGCAATCTTACGGAGTTAAACCCCCAAGCTGCAAGAGAATCTATATCTCTTTTGGTAATACCATTAGCTAAATAGGCATCATAAAACGTCTTTGTGTTTTCTTTACCTATAAGGTTTTCTATTTTTTGTTTGATAACATGTTGTGGTCCTGCAAAATCTCCAGTTTCCAACATATAACCTTCTTGTACCATCCACCCTCCAAGACCTAAACCACGTAGCAGCACATTTTTCCCATGTTTATCAACAATATTTTGCCCTTCGCTATGTAAAAAACCTTGAGCCTTGGCAAAATAAAACGTTGCTAAAAACAGGAATAAAATTAAGTGCTTCATTTTTTGGTTCATTGTGTTTTTGGTTGGTTATTCCCAAACATAAGTTCCAACCGCCCCTGCATCCAGTGTAGTTGTTACCCATTTATTGTTGAATTTAATATTAAATAATTGATTTGTATTCCCGTCATTTTCAACAATTAAAGCCTTCTTGCCTTGAGGTGTTTTAAAAGCTACATTGTTTAAATTTCCAGTCACATTACTGTTTATTCTTATTGAACCTTCGGGTACAAATTTAGAAGCATGTGCAATAATGTAATAGCCTACATTTCTATTAAAACTTTCGCTTGAATTTATGGTAATCGCACCTTTACAGACTGTACAACCGCCTTCGGTATGAGGGCCAAAAGCACCATTGTTTGCAAGATTCCATTCCAATGCGTTTTTGCTCCAATTTCTCATGGAACCAATAATAACATTCTTTAAATGCCATTTTAAATCTCCTGAAAAGTCGCTAGTAGATGATGTATATTGTTCTGTGAAATACACATTTTTGTTAGGAAATGCGTTATGAACCGTTGATAAAGCACTTATATCTCCAGCATATAAATGAAATGCAGAACCTGCCACAAAAGGGTTAGCAGTAGCATCACTTAATACCGTAATGGGATATTCTGGTTTATCGGCATTATGATCATAGGCAATAATTTTGGTTGTGATATCTGCCGTTTGAAAGGCAGGCCCTAAATGAGTTTTTATGAAATCGGTTTGAGCTTCGGCCGTCATATACATACTTGGGTTATTCCCGTCGTGTAGTGGTTCATTTTGCGGTGTAATAGCATCAATGGTAATGCCTTCACTTTTCATTTCTTGAATGTATTTCACAAAATATTGAGCATACACCCCATAATATTGAGGTTGTAAACTACCTCCAATAAAGCTATCATTATCTTTCATCCATACCGGTGCTGACCAAGGTGTTCCCAATATTTTTATTTTTGGATTAATAGCCAATATTTCTTTAAGCATAGCAACAACTTCGGCGTCTTTAGCAAGGCTAAACTTGGCCAAGGTTACATCTGTTTCATCAGTTGCAACATCATCATAAGTAAAAGGCGTGGTGTTTAAATCGGAAGCGCCAATGCTAATTCTTAAATAACTTATAGATATTGAATTTTCGGAAAACCCAAATAACTCTTGTAACAATGCTTGCTTTTTTGAAGCGTTTAATTGATTTATAACCTCGGCACTACCTCCTGTTAAAGTAAAACCAAAACCGTCAATGGATTGATACGTTGTAGCATCCGATACTTCAATATTTTGATACGTGTTATAAGTTGTTCCAAAGCCTAAAATTGTTGATTGTTTCTTTAAAAGCGTACTCTGGTCTCCTTTTGTTAACCAAAAATCAACATCATTTGTAACCTCAACAGGTGGTTTTATGGGATCGGGCGTTTCCTGTTCATTACCTGATGAAGAACAATTTATAAATAGCGTGACTAAAAATAATGTCCAAATATGCATACCGTTTTTTTTAAGAGAAAGATTCATTTTAATGTGCTCTAAAGTGTTAATAAACCAATGTTTGAATAGCGTGTGCTGGAATTTTAACCACTGTTTTTTGAGAACCCACAAACAGATTATAGGTTATATTTCTATCCGTTTCATTCATGACTACAGTTGCCATTTTCCCATTCTTATTTAAAAAAGAAGTACTCACTAGTGTACTTCTACTAACAGCTGTACTTACTCTTTTAGCTTCTGGACGAATAAATTTTGAGAAATGTCCTATATAATAATAGGAAGGTGTATAAATTAATTCTCCTGAATTAGTATCTGCATGAATAGGTGCAAAACAAAAATTCCCTACATGGTTTGGTCCTCCCGTTTGGTCCAATAAAATATTCCAATCGGTCCAACCAACCGTGCCGTTGTTAAAATCGTTAATCATAGAGTTCCCATAGCGCTCTGCATTAGGCCAAAATTGATATTTTTCGGCATCAAATTTTTCATTACAACCTTCAGTGAACAATAATTTTTTATCGGGATATGCTTCATTTACTTTTGCAATATTCTCAAACATGGGGTTCCCGCCAGTCCACGTTTCGTACCAATGAAACCCTATTCCCCATACATATTTTGCAGCTTTGGGATCCGAAAGAACCACGTTAGATCTTTGGTTTACCAAGTCACGATTATGGTCCCAAATCACTATATTTTTATCTCCTAAACCTTCTTTTTCTAATGTTGGCCCTAAAAAGTTTTTTAAAAAGTCTCTTTCCTCTTCAGCGGTATAAACACAAGATTCCCAAGTTTGTTTTGCCATAGGTTCGTTTTGTATGGTTAAGCCCCATATTGGCATGCCTTCTTTTTCGTAGGCTTGTATGAATTTAGCATAATAATTTGCCCATGGTTGATAATATTCTGGCAATAATTTTCCACCTTGAAGCATATTTTTATTGCTTTTCATAAACGCTGGCGGACTCCATGGCGACACATAAAACAGTAAGCTTCCTCCTGCCGTTTCAATGGCTCTTTTTATCATGGGGATGCGATATTGTTTATCGTGATTAATGTTGAAGGTTTTCAAATATTTATCACCTTCTTCAATATATGTGAAACTTTCTGAACCAAAATCTGAACTGTGAATACTTGTTCTTAACAACGAATACCCAATTCCGTTTTCGACATTATAATAGGCAGTTAATAATTCCTGTTGTTTAATAGAATCTAATTTGGCAAAAGTTTCTGCACTGGCATCTGTAATAGCGCCTCCAATGCCCAAAAAGGTTTGGAAGGTTTTATTAGGTTGAACAAACACCGATATTTCTGTTTCCAAGGGTTGGTTTGCTTCAGAAAAAGTTAGATTATCTGTAACGCTTAGTCTTAAATCTGTTTTATTAGCCGTTGTATAAATCGTTATTTTTTTGTTCTCGGTAGAGAATTCCTGTAAAATTTCTTGTGCTTGACTTGACGGTTCTTCTAGATTGTTTTTCTCTTTTTTTGGGGAATTACATGCCGCAATAATAAAAAGAAAACAAGTAATTTTGAAATATTTTAAATTCATTATTTTCAAGTTAAAGGTTAAAACCCTGCAATTTTATTGCAGTTACTTTAGTTTCTATAAACGTTTTAGCCACGAATGCACGAATTAATAGCGTGCTGTGTTTGAATTTCATGAGTCATTTCACGAAGCAGACTTTCAGTCTGCCAATTAAAACTATGGATTTCCAATCCAT
>CAXBHA010000238.1:0-4950 GCA_963974955.1 uncultured Yeosuana sp.
ATGGTGTTTAGAATAACATCGTTAACCCTGTCCCCGATATCGGGCTCGAGTTCCATGAGCATTTTAGCGGATTCGCTGAGCTCTTTTAAAAGCTCTCTTTTCTCCTCCATCCCTTCTACCGAAAAAATCCTTTTGTAAAAGGCATCTTTTGTTAAAACTGGTTTTTCTTGTGCTGTTGTTTCCATATTTTGTATTTCTTTTAGATTTATAAATCCGCTGCAAAAAGCTACAGTACTTGACTTGAAAATTGTGATACTTCTTTTTTGGCTCGGGGTTTTCTCTTTGCAGGTTTAGGTGCTTTTATTTCTTTTGGCTCCTCCCCTATTCTTAAAAACTCCTCCTCTGCCTTGTTTTCCTTGCTTTTCTTGCGTTTGTTTTCCCATGCTGTTCGCTCGCTGTCTGGAAGCCATTGTTTGCCCGCACAAGCCCGCATATTGAATTCTTGCCATAAAAAATTGTCTCGAAATTTGAGGTGTACTGTTCCTTTTTTATAGAATTTGATATCAAAAAAAGTACTGCTGCAGGTGTTGTTGTATTTATCTCCTGTTCGCACTTTGCCCAACTGGTCAAAGTGGTTATTTAAGGCATTGCGTATCGTGGTAATATGTTCATAGGGTTTGCCCGATATATAGCAAAGCATTTTATCGATATCGCTGTATTTATTCTCCCCATGATAGCCAAGGCTAAATTTGTCCCCGTACTGTTTTAAATCGTAGCTGTTCATATACTCCCCGAAGCGTATGTAGGTGGGGGCAATTATCTTTTTATTGACTTTGTAGCGGTCGTTTGTTTTCCAGCCTTCGACGTACATTCTGTTTTCGGAATAATAGTTTTCGGTCAGTATTTCGAAAACATCTATTATGGATCGTTCCAAAATCGATGAGCTGTTCATGACCAGCATTTCAAAAAGCTGTTTTACATTCTCTTTGGTAAAAGACATACTACTTTGCTGCTGTATAAAAAGGTCAAAATTCTTTTGCAGTTTAGAGGTCATATAGCGTTGAAGCCCTAATTCTGTAATGACGGTACGCCACATTTTTTTCTTGATACCATTATTAAAATGGTTGTATCGTTTTATCGGTGGCAGGTCTCTTTTATCAAAACTTTCCGCTTTGTCATACCTTGAAGAGTCCAAAAGAAAAGAGGTGTAATGTTCCCATTTCTTTTCGGCTTCGATATAGGCTTTAAAAGCCTTTTTCGATTGTTCAAATTGAATCATCATATTACCTATCATATCGGCACGGGCAATTTCATTTTTCACAAAACTTTCATCGAATTGCACTTTTTCGGGTTCATAGTCTGAAAAATCGAAATCGAAACTTTGATTTTCTTTTACAACTTTCAGACGTACTAAGGCGACATTTACGTTTGTTTTTCGCTCTGCTGTATCGAAAACATTTCCGATAATTTCATAGCTTCCAAACTCCTTTATTTTCTCTAGTAATTCTTTTCGTCTTTTGGTATGAGGGTTTAAAAGTGTCTCAGCATTAAGCAAGCAAACGATATCGGTATCGTGTGCTATTTCTATAGCTTTTAATAAATGTGCATCCCCATTTTTAAAAGGTGGGTTCATCAGGATAACATCGAAAAATATATCCTGCTCATAGGTTAAAAAATCGCTTCCCACTACTGAAATAGTATCATCATCTTTTAAGATGCTTTGCAAATTCTCGTCGATTTCTATGGCGTGTAAATCACAAGGTACCCTTCGGGCGTAGTCGTTAAGGTCTTCGGCTATAAATTTTAGGATATCGCCTTTTCCTGCGCTTGGGTCCAAAACCGTCTTTTCCATTAGTCCGTAACATTTAGCGTCTGAACGACTACCGTTAATCCCGCCTTTCCACATCTTACCGCTATAAGGGGCAACCATTAATTCTATAGTTTGTTTAGGTGTCGGGTAAAATTGTTCTCCAAACATCATTTTAATTGGTTGGTATTTGAGGTATAGCCTGCACCATTGCATAAATATCTAGGTTGCTATTTATGGCATCCACAATATTTCCAAGGTGGATTTGAAAAGGCTTTTGAAGCGTTCCTTTTTGGTTTGTTCCGTACCATCGAAAAAAGCGTTTAGATGGGTTTCTATGTACTGCAAAACCTTGCTTTCTTCATCCTTTTTAAAGGAGCAGATAAGGGATGCGCTTTTGTGCTGTTTGTGTTTGTTACAGGTGCATAAAATGTAAGTGTATGACATATTCAAGGGTTTAATTAGTTACTTTTTTTAGCAGTATTTCCACTGGTTTTAACCTTTTGGAATATGAAGGAGTCCTTCCAGAATTTTTTTTGCAATCGCTGTTCTTTGAATTTTTCCTTCATGGTGTTGAATTTGATATCGTCCTATCTTGGCGCCTTACCTAGGGAGGATTATGGTTGAATAAGCCCGAAAAATGGGAGCGTGTATGCGACGTGGATTTTAGCTGCAGGCGTAAAAATCAAGGAAGTAGAAACTGCTATTTTTTAGGGTATTTCAACAATCCTCACATTCATTGCGCATGAAGTAGGACGGTATTCCAATACCCGTGTAGGGAAGCATTCAGTAAAACAGAAGTTGCCAAAGAATTAAATAAGCAAGCTCGAAAGCCAGGGAAGCTTGTCCAGATCCTGGAGAAGTAGCTTATGCCCTATACGGGGCATAACTATACGGGAAGTACAAGATGGTTTTGCGTTCCAACAGAAAAATATATAGTATAGTTACAAGAAATTAATCCATGATGTACTTGGGAATAAGTGTATCGGATAACCGAATATCCCAAATAGTATAACAAAAAAGAAACGTTTGAAAGGTGGTTTCAAAAAATCTGGACTGAAGAAAGCGTAGCTGCAATACATGAAATGTTTGTTCCGGATATAGATGCTAAGGCAAAGGGGCTAAAAAAAGAAGAAGATCTGGGGCCAGATGAATCTGTAGCGTTTTAGAAACTCATATTAGCATTGGTTAGCGATGTAAAGATTACTGTGGAATCATATATTGAGGATGGTGATAGCATTTGTTTTAGAATGTACATTTAATGCTATGAAGAGAAATTCCGACACCCAGGATTATTAGGAACCGTTGTATTATTGGAAAAATAGAGAATGGTAAGATCCTAAAAACAAATAATTAGGTTGATTTTATCCATTTGATCAAATCCCTTAGACGCTTACCTTAAGGATACGTTTTCAACATATATAACAGGAAATAAAATTTAATCATTTATACATAAAATATATAAATGAAATAAAGCATTAATACTATGTCGTTGCTTTTTAGGGTAAATTAAGGTTTAAAGTGTAACCGTCATTTTTTACCCCGTGATAGCAATGGCATCCTTATTGGACTTTGAGCGAGCCAAAGGCGAAGAAAAAAATTCTGATAAGATATAATGGATAGCCGGGTTAGGTTCAAATAAAACGACCCTATCCTGTTTCATTTTGATTAAGAAGTTTACACCTATAGAAAAATAGCAAAGGGATGAAAAACTTTAGTAGACCAGTTCAAAAAATAAGCACTCCCCTATTCTATAGTTATTATGAATAAAATGAGAATTTAAGCTAAAAATAAATTAATCATTTATATAATTTATCAATAAATGATTTATATGTTTAATAAACAAGCATAGCACTTTTCCCACTAAGTACCGTTAACATTGCCTATTAGCTATTGTTCTTTCCAAAATTGCAGAATGATTTAAAACTGTTTTCCAAGAGGTCTATGAAATCTTTGAAAAAATACGAGGCGCTGTAAGAAAGATTGTGTTCGTCATTCTTGCTTAAAAGAAAGGAATAAATGACACTAAAATAGGCCTGAAAGATTTCAGGGTCCATCTCAAAGAACATAGGTGTCGCTTCCATCTTACGCAGGGTAGATTCTGGGGACTTCAAACGGTTGCCCTTTCGAGATATGAATTTTATAAAATCGGTTGGTGCCTCGTGGTAGGTTTTTGTAGTTGTGTACTTCTGCTTTAAATAAAGCGTTCCTAGAACGAATATGTGAACCCGAGAGGTATTTACCCAATACGTCTCTGTTTGTTCCACAAAGCGCTTAAAAAGGTCCTCAAATTGAGTTATGTGGTCTTTGCTTACCACCAATCTTAACTGTCTTTTGTTTATGTCTTCTGTTTTGGAGTTGACAACGGCTTTAGGTTCTTCCTTGACCGCTTCCCTCCTACTGCCTTCTTTTTTTACTGTTGGTTTTGGTTTTGGTTCTTTTTTTTCGGGTTTGTTTTCCTGTTTCGGAGTTTCTTTTTCGTTGGCAATTTTCCCAATATTACCTAAATCGAGCGTAAATTCTTTTTCAACTACCTTTTGTTTTTTTGCCATTACTTGGTACGTTTAATAAATTCCTTGGTTAGTTTTCTGTAATCTTTTGCCGCCCTACAATTGGGACTGAATTGAAAAATGGTCATCCCTTCACTAACTGCGTGCTCCACCTGACTGTCTTGTCGCACGAAATTCTTGAACATCAGACTTGGTGCAACCTTTTCCATCATTTCAGAATATATCTTATGCTTTTTGGAAGTGACCAGTACCTTGCCAAAGAAAAAGCCGGAAAACACGAGCTTCTTGTTTTTGGGTTTAATTACTTCCATTACCCTGCCCATAAAACTATTGGCATTCTTAACAGCGTATTCATTCGGAAAAAGGGGTATCAAGAAATTATCACAAGCGTTCAGGGCTATCTCAGGTAGGGAAAGCGAAAAAGAATTGATTCCCTCCGGAGGGCAGTCCAACAGGATATAATCAAAGTGTGCTTTAAGGGGCTCCAATGCTTTTTTAAGACTATCCCTTTTAAATCTTCCTGCGGTCAAATCAGACGAACCTGCGAGTATGGAAAGATTCTCGGCGCGTGTGCGTATCCTAAACTTCTTATCCGAGCCCGTTAATAGGTCAATAATGGTGTATTGCGGATCTCGTATGCCACTACCATGGGTAAGGTCCATCTGGGAGTCGAAGTCCACTAAAAGCACGGAT
>CAXBHA010000239.1:0-4924 GCA_963974955.1 uncultured Yeosuana sp.
CTCCTTTGTCGGAATGACAAAATTATTATGTTTTCAGACTTATGACAAATTACGGACATTCAAAAAATTAATAAATTGATATGAAAAAAATACTCCTAATAAGTAGTCAACCATACAAGAAACACATTAAGCGAACCAATGACCCAAAATTATTTCTTCCTATCAATCACATAATTCACCATGAGCTCCAGTGAATTTCTGTAGTCTGATGGTGGATAGGTTTGCAAGATTTGTAAGGCCTCCTGTTGAAATTGCTTCATTTTAGTTATGGCATAATCCAATCCGCCATTGCCTTTTACAAATGAAATCACTTCTTGAACACGAGTCTTGTCTTTATTGTGATTTTTAATGGAATTAATCAACCAGCTTTTATCTTTTTTTGATGCTTGATTTAACACATATATTAATGGCAACGTCATTTTTTGCTCTTTTATATCAATCCCTGTGGGCTTACCTATTTGCTCGTTGCTATAATCAAATAAATCGTCCTTTATTTGAAATGCCATCCCGATGAGTTCACCAAACTTTCGCATGACCTCCACATGTTGGGATTCTGGTTTTACCGAAGCCGCTCCCAAACTACAACAAGCCGCAATCAGGGTTGCTGTTTTTTGACGAATAATTTCATAGTAAACGGCTTCGGTAATATCTAATTTTCTGGCTTTTTCAATTTGAAGTAATTCACCTTCACTCATTTCTCGAACTGCTATAGAAATGATTTTAAGCAAATCAAAATCGTTATTATCAATAGAAAGCAACAAGCCTTTAGATAATAAATAATCACCAATTAAAACGGCAATCTTATTCTTCCAAAGCGCATTAATAGAGAAAAATCCGCGACGACGGTTACTATCATCCACCACATCGTCATGTACCAAAGTAGCGGTGTGTATTAATTCAATCACTGAGGCGCCACGATAGGTACGCTCACTAATTTCACCATTCGACACCATTTTAGCTACCAAAAAAACAAACATAGGTCGCATTTGTTTGCCTTTTCGGTTGACTATGTAATGTGTAATCCTATTAAGTAAGGCGACTTTACTGGACATGGAGAGTAGAAACTTTTGTTCAAAAAGTTCCATCTCAAAGCTGATGGGTTGTTTTATTTGTTCTACAATCTTCATGTGAAGAATCAAAGATACTATTTAGATTGTAATAATTTACGAATGTTTTTTAATCTGTACATAACGACAAATCATGATTTATTTGCTAATTGTCCGCAAGCTGCATCAATATCTTTTCCTCGGCTACGGCGCACGTTAACTACAATTCTGTTTTTTTCTAACTGATCGATGTATTGCTGTATTGCTTCACTTGAAGCTTGTTGAAACTGCCCGTCGTCAATAGGGTTATACTCAATGATGTTAACCTTACAAGGCACATATTTACAAAATTTCACTAAGGCATCAATATCTTTTTTGGCGTCATTAATTCCTTTCCAAACTATATATTCATAACTTATTTTTTGATTCGTTTTTTCGTGCCAATATTGTAATGCCTCTTTTAAATCATTGAGTGGAAAGGTTTCATTAAAAGGCATAATAGCAGTACGAACCGCATCTATAGCTGAATGTAACGAAACCGCTAAGTTAAATTTAACATGGTCGTCGGCCATTTTTTTTATCATTTTAGGAACGCCCGATGTCGATACTGTTATTCGCTTTGGCGACATTCCCAAACCTTCTGGAGAGGTTATTTTATCAATGGCTTTTATAACATTATTATAGTTCATGAGCGGTTCGCCCATGCCCATAAAGACAATGTTGCTTAACGGGCGATTAAAATACAACTTACTCTCTTTATCTATGGCAACCACTTGGTCATAAATCTCGTCGGGATTTAAATTACGCATACGTTTTAAGCGCGCTGTTGCACAAAATCTACAATCGAGACTACACCCAACTTGACTAGAGACACAAGCTGTTGTACGTGTTTTAGTAGGAATTAAAACCGATTCAACTATTAAGCCATCATGTAACTTCACTGCATTTTTTACTGTACCGTCCTTACTGCGCTGCATGGTACTTACTTCAATATTATTGATAACAAAATGTGCTTCCAAAATTTTTCTGGTTTCCAATGATATATTGGTCATATCTTCAAAACTATAGGCTGCTTTTTGCCATAGCCACTCGTAAACTTGATTTCCACGAAAAGCTTTATCTCCTTGTTGTTCAAAGAACTCACGAAGTTGTTCTTTTGTTAAGGCGCGAATGTCTTTTTTTAATGTTGCCATAGGTGTTGCAAAAATAGTGAAACGATTTGCGAATTTCTCTCTTTGATTTACAAGTTTATGCGCATTGCCCAATTTGCATTAGCGATTGAAGCACCTGTTGGAGTTCCTTTTTGTAAAAAAGAACGACTGCTGAAAGCGCGACATTTTGTTTACAAAATGGAATGCCATAAAAAAGCCTCGTAAAAACAAGGCTATTTCTAATTTATATGATTAACATGGCATCGCCATAACTATAAAACTTATATTTCTCCTTGATAGCTTCGGCATAGGCTTTTTTAATAAAATCATGACCTCCAAATGCCGAAGCCATCATTAACAGCGTGGATTTTGGTGTATGGAAATTAGTGATCATACAGTTGGCAATGCTAAATTCGTATGGTGGGAAAATAAATTTATTGGTCCAACCATCAATTTCATTTAACTTTCCATTGGATGATACAGCGCTTTCAATAGCTCTCATAGCTGTGGTACCAACAGCACAAACACGTTTTCTGTTTTTTAAACCGGTATTTACAATTTCAACAGCTTTAGCATCAATACGCAGCTCTTCGCTGTCCATTTTATGTTTTGAAAGATCTTCAACTTCAACTGGATTAAAAGTTCCTAAACCAACATGCAATGTAACTTCAGCAAACTTAACACCTTTAATTTCTAAACGCTTTAACAAATGTCTTGAAAAATGCAAACCTGCTGTTGGCGCTGCTACAGCACCTTCGTTTTTCGCGAAAATTGTTTGGTAGCGCTCTTCATCTTCTGGCTCAACACCTCTTTTAATATATTTCGGAAGTGGTGTTTCTCCCAATTCATTTAATTTATTGCGAAATTCTTTATACGATCCATCAAACAGGAAACGTAGTGTACGTCCTCTGGACGTAGTATTATCAATGACTTCGGCAACAAGGGTATCATCGTCACCAAAATACAATTTATTACCGATACGAATTTTACGTGCAGGATCCACCAATACATCCCAAAGGCGTTGTTCTTCATTTAGTTCCCTTAATAAAAACACTTCAATTCGTGCTCCTGTTTTTTCCTTATTCCCATATAAACGTGCAGGAAACACTTTCGTGTTATTAAGAATCATGACATCATTTTCATCGAAATAATCAATTAAATCTTTAAACAATTTATGCTCAATAGTTTGAGTTTTTCTATTTAAGACCATTAAGCGCGATTCATCCCTGTTTTCTGATGGATATTCTGCCAATAATTCTTCTGGTAAATGGAAGCCAAAGTGTGATAATTTCATTTGTTCGTTTTTATTGCTTTTTTGAAAGGTTGCAAATATACAATCTGAAAATAGGCCTTGTCAAGTAAATGCCAGTTTATTATTTTGTTATTTTAAAACCAAGGATTTCTAGGTCTTCCCAAAAGGTTGGGTACGACTTTGAAACGACCAAAGGCTCTTCAATAATCAGTGCCGTTTTTAAGGCTAAAGGCGCAAACGCCATAGCCATTCTATGATCGTTGTAAGTCTCTATAGAAACCATCTCTTTTATTGAATTTGCAACAGAAAGATGCAAGGAATTTTTGGTTATTTTTACACGTCCGCCCAGTTTAATGATTTCGGTTTTTAAGGCCACCAATCGATCCGTTTCTTTAATTTTAAGTGTATGAAGACCTGTTAAATCACAGGCAATTCCCAATCCAAAGCATGTAACAGCAATAGTTTGTGCAATATCGGGTGCATTCTGTAAATCTAATTTGAGCGGATTTAAAGGTGAAGCTTCTTTCTTTATGGTAATTATAGTATCCTTAAAAACGGTCGTTACACCAAAATGTTTATAAATTTTTATTAACGCAGAATCACCTTGCAAGGAGTTTTCTTTAAAAGATGAGAGCGATATTTCTGTTCCTACATCACTCATGGCAACGATACTGTAAAAATATGAGGCTGACGACCAATCGGATTCTACCTCCAAGGTTTTAGGTGCTAATTTTTGATTATTAGGTTTAATATCAATAACGTTATTAACAAAAGACGCTTGTATGCCAATTTCATTTAATAAGCTTAACGTCATATTGATATAAGGTGTTGAGGTTATTTTACCTTTGAGTGATACTTCCAGTCCGTTTTCCAGTTTTGAAGCAATTAACATGAGTGCCGAAATATATTGGCTACTTACATTTGCCTGAAGGGCCACTTTTGATTTGGATATTTTTTGCCCTGATATTTTTAAAGGCGGAAATCCATCATTCTCTAAATACTCAATTTCAGCCCCAAGCGATTGAAGCGCTTCAACCAATATTTTTATTGGCCGTTCCTTCATACGATCTGACCCGGTAAGGATGATCTCTCTTCCTTCTTGAATTGCAAAAAAAGCGGTTAAAAATCGCATCGCTGTACCAGCATGATGTATATCAATAACATCTGATGTTATTTTTAATGCCTTCGCCATTAATCGGCTATCATCAGAATTGGAAACATTTTCAATAGTTAATTCTGGATATAAGGCTTGTAATAACAATACCCTATTAGATTCACTTTTAGAACCTGTGATTTTAAAAGAAGATTGCTTTTGTATAGTTGATTTTTGAAGGGTAAGATTCATATAACAATTTAAAGAAACTGCCTTAAAAGTGTGGTTTACGTCATTGCGAGGAACGAAGCAATCTGTAAGTTGTTAGTATCAATCAACAGATTACTTAACTACGCCCGTAATGACGGCTTATTTTGCCTTT
>CAXBHA010000240.1:0-4912 GCA_963974955.1 uncultured Yeosuana sp.
GTTTATAAGAGAAACCTCCTCCAAAAGGTGGGTTTGGATCTTCTTTGGGACTACCTTCATAGAACACCTCGATCTCTTTTGATGATCCTTTTGCCTGATCTTCATTTAATTGGATGAAATAGGCATTTCCATCTTGCGTAAAAGTTAATGAGTTCCCATCTTGGTTCACTTTGGTTATTTTCATGGGCCTCTGCAGGTCGATTTGCATGACATTTTTAGGTTTCAATACGGTATATTGTATGGTATTGGACCCTTTAATGTATTTCTTTTCGATGTCCAATTCAAAATCCAGCGTGTAGTGGGTTAAATCCCACCATGCTCTTTCTGGAGTTATTTTGCCTCTTAATGTATCTTGCCTTGTATATGTTTTTTCGGCGACAGCTTTAATCGTCATATCGCGTTCAATAGGAGCTCGACTCAAGGTTACGGGGCCCAATTGACGAGACTTGAGATAAAAAAAACCGTTGTAAGTATCCGTTTTATCATCCCTTTGCAATTTGTAATTAAGCTTATAGCCAGCTTGCGTTAATTCTAATAAAAGTGAATCGTTCTTAATCAGCACTTTATCAAGTGGTGCATTAACAGTGCTAATCCAGTTTTTCCTTTCAGTAGTGAAAATCCCAGAATAGGTGTCGTTATTCTTATCAATAGTGATTTCTAAACTAGCGTTCGGATCCCCAATTTCATACCATTTCCCAGTTATGTTCTGCGCATATATTGAGCAGATTGATAATTGAAGACTCAGCAAAACCATTATTTTCCTTGACATGTTTTATTTATTAATAGAACTCATTTAAACTTTCTGCGTTTAAGCGAAAATTAGACATTTTTTGACCATTTGAAGTGTTTTTTGAGTTGCATAGCAGTGCTACGGAAGAAGAAAAAGACAAAAAATGGGTAAAAAAGGGCAATTTTTTAGCAAATGGAAAAAGTTTAAATGAGTTCATAATGTATATTATTGTGCACTACTCGATGTACTGGCCAGTACGATGTTTAATACAAACTTCTCAGGTTTTTCCTCCTTCGTTTTTTTGCTTCTTTGTACGAGTAAAAACCTGAAAAAGTTTGATGTTAGTTGATCAAGGCCTATTTTTTTGATTTTTTTGGCTTGGTCTTAAATTCCACTTGAACAACTTCCATGGGCTTATTCCCTAGATTTTCCGGAAGGTGCTGTACGGCATCGGCCCACATGGTCGATCCAGCTTTACCCGAAGCTTTAATAACCTCGCCGCCCGGAATTGTAAATGCTACTTCGTAATCTGTCACAAAAAACACATACCCTCTGGCATGACCGTGCATGACCGATTTTTCGCCCGGGCCATACTTAATTCGCAAGACGCGGATTTCGTCGTTTTCAAACTCTATGCTGTAGTGTTTTGGGTCAACTTTTACGGCATCTTGTGCCGATGCTTTTGTTGGTGCAATTAGCAGCATTATTACTAGAACTGCTATACTTACTGTAAATTTTTGAATTGATTTTTTCATGATTTTAATGTTTAATAAGTTATTAAACCCCACAGATCTTTAAAAAACCTGTGAGGTTTGGTTGTTGGTTGGTTATTGGTTTGGTGAATACGATATGTCCGGACGTATATTGCCTTCCAATTTCTCGTATCTCAATGAATTAAAATAAAGCTCGTTTAAAGCTTTTTGAAGAGCGTCATTGCCCAATAAGGCCCTGTTTGCTTTTTCTTTTATTTCCATGTCTTCAGCATCTTTGGCCGCAACAGCTACCATGTAATATTCGTTGGGTGTGCCAAAGCCACTTTTGTAAACCCTGTAATACAGTTTGGAGCCTTTGCTTTCAAATAGTGCTTTAACAGCTTTCATTTTTTCTTTTACAGCGGCTCGATTGCTCGGTGCTATATGGAAAATATGGTTGTTACGGTAGTTTTCGCCCACTGGAGTCTGGGTAATGCCATTTGGCATATAGGTAAGCTCTTTGTCCAAGGTGAGCGTATAATTTAGCTCGGTATCGTAACAGGTGTCCATCCTGTCAAAGAGCTTTGAGACGATATCTTTTCCGGCTTTTTCAGCCAATTGCTCTGGGAACGATGGTTTATCCAGTTCTGCCATGTTTGCCAAAGGCATTACATAGGAGTAATTGGAATTATTGCTTACCAGCGTTATCCATCTTGTATCTTGGAGGTTGTGCTTTTTTGCAAGAGCCAATACTTCTTGGAGAACACCCTCATACTCCATGACTTTTGATGGTTTTACCACGTCCTGATGTACATAATACAGGTCTTGGGCGTTTGTGTTTGTTGGTGCCAGCAATATCATGATTGCCAGTGCGATTGTTGTTTTGAAAATTTTCATAATGTTTGTTTTAATGGTTAATAATTGTTTTAATCAATTTTAGGGTTTAATCATTTTGAATGTGTCAGAGTTTATGGTGCTGACGCCGCACTGTTGGTTAATGGTTTTAAATTTTATTGATTAGAATAACTATGATGCTTTTTGTAAATCATTTTTGCCATATGTTTTGGTTGTTAATTTTGTTGTTCAATGAGATCTATTTTTTTAATAGCGAGTTATCTTAATTTATTTTTTGCTGTCAACAAAATACATATCAATTCCACCTTTGTTTTTAGCGGCTATTTTACCACGATATGTACAGTTAAATTTATCTTTAACAAGTTCATATGTAGCCCCAGAAATATTTATTTTGCCTGCTTGACTTTGTTGTTCCATTTGTGAGGTGAGGTTTACAGTATCACCCCAAATATCGTATGCAAACTTTGTAACTCCAACTACACCAGCTACAACGGGCCCTGTATGAATTCCAATTCTGAATTCAAATTCTGGACGATTTTGTATTTTTTTGGTAGAATTGAAGTTTTTCATAAAATCTTGCATATCTAGAGCCACATTTATGGCTATTTCAGCATTATTTTCAATCTCACTTGGAATACCGCTTACACACATATAGCTATCACCAATGGTTTTAATTTTTTCGATGCCATATTTTTCTATTATATAGTCGAAGCCACTAAAATTTTCATCTAATTGAGAAATTAATTTATCTGCTGGTATTTTTTCTGCGATTGATGTAAATCCCATTATATCAGCAAACAATACGGTTACTTGATCGTGTTTTCGAGCATAGGATTTTCCAAATTTTTTAAGTTCTTCAGCTATTTCTTCGGGTAATATGTTTAATAAAAGTTTATGGGATTTTTCGATTTCCGATTCTAAAAGTTTTGATTTTTTTTCAATTTCTTGGGTGCGCGTTTTTACTTTTTCCTCTAATTTTTCATTATTCAATTGCAACTCTTGGATAAGTTTTTTATTATTTCTTCTTAGGATTACAGCTTCTAAAGCATTATCTATGGTAATTTTTAACTCGTCTTTATCCCAAGGTTTTGTAATGTATCTATAAACTTTTCCGGTATTTATGGCCTCAATTATAGCCTCAATATCACTAAAACCTGTTAAAATCATTCTTATATTGTCGAGTTCGTTTGGTACTTTCTGTAGAAATTGGACACCCGTCATATTAGGCATGCGTTGATCTGTGACAATAACATGGATGTCATGTTTTTTAATGACTTCAATGCCTTCGATGCCGCTTTCTGCAGTAAAAATGTTGTAATGCCGCCTTAATGCTGCTCTAAAAGAATTCAAGTTATTAACTTCGTCATCTACATAAAGTATATTATAGTCAGTGTTTTTTTTAGTTTCCATTTTAGAAGTCTTTGTTTTGGTTTATGGGTAATGTTATTTTAAATTCTGTACCCTTGTTGATTTTTGAGTTTACTTCTATTTTTCCTTGATGCTTTTTTATGATCCCATAACTTATAGATAGCCCTAAACCTGTGCCTTTTCCAACATCTTTGGTAGTGAAAAAAGGTTCAAATATTTTATTCAGTGTTTGGTCGCTCATTCCTAAACCATTATCTTTTATTGAAATTTTAACGGTATTGTTCTCAGTCCAGGTTTTTATCAATATTTCACCTTTTTGTGGTATGGCTTGAATGGCATTGGCTGTTATATTCATGAATACTTGATTGAGTTCACCTGGAAAACATTCTATTTTAGGAATAATTCCATATTGAGTTTTGATTTCAATTTTATCTTTAAGTGTACTATGTAGCAGTATTAATGTAGAGGCGATGCCTTCATTAACATCTGCTTTTTTTAATAAATTTTGATCGAGCCTCGAAAAATTACGTAATCCTTTTACTATTTCCGTGGTTCTATGAGCTCCTTCTTCAATACCTTTTATTAACTCTTGAATTTCAACCAATGAGATCTCTAAACTTGAATCTTTTTTATATTGATTGACTTTTATAAACTTATGCTCTAAATGACATTCTTTAATTACAGACTCATACAGGTTTAAACATTCAAGCACATCGTTTAAGTCTTCTTTTAAAGGTTTAATATTGGCCGACACAAAATTGATTGGATTATTGATTTCATGAGCAACTCCGGCTGTCAATTGACCAAGTGATGCCATTTTTTCTGACATAACCAATTGTTGTTGAGTTTCTTTTAGATCATTTAACAGTTGATTGAGTTTGTCGTTTTTTTCTTCAATCAATTTATTTTGTTGATCCATTTCAAACAAGCTTTTATTTAATTCATCTTTGGTGTCTTCAATTATTTTTTTTTGTTTTTCGATTTCTTCGATGCTTGCATTTAAAATGTTGGTAATAGCCGTTTTGTCTGAAACGGTTCTTTTAAATTTAAACTCAAAAGAAACAACCTGTTTATGTATTGCTTTTACTGCTAAGAAAAGCTGTTCCTTGTCATCATCACTAATTTTTAAAGACTGAATGAGTTGATTGATTTCTTCCAACTATTTGAATTTTTAAGTTACTTTTTTTTTTGAATGTCCGTATTCATTCATAATACCATTTTTGTCATTCAGAATGGAGTGAAACGAAATGAAGGATCTATTGAAAAC
>CAXBHA010000241.1:0-4906 GCA_963974955.1 uncultured Yeosuana sp.
ACACTGGATATGCTTTATTTTCATCTTTGATTCTCATTAGTTCTACATAAAAAAGAACAGTTTTTCAACCAGTTAAAATTATTATCATGAGAACAATTTTAAAACTTAAAGTAATCACTTTTTTACTGCTAACTATTACCTGTTGCAACGGTCAATCTTCAAAAGTAGACTTACTAAACGATGAATTTCCCGAGGCACAACAACAAATAATGGAAACCTTCGGGGCTATTGCACAAAGCCTTAAAGATGGTGATATGGACAAGTTGATTTCATTTCATGCCTATGGTCCAAAATTTACAGAATTTAAAAATGGGGAACGACGTAATGGCGATGTAGCCAATGAAGAATATGAACGGACTGTTTTTGGAGGCGTTACCGAAGTAGTGAAATTTGATGCTAATGATTTAAAGGTTGCAGTTTATGGCGATGTAGCCAATGTAACTTTTCACTCAGATTTTGAACTCAAGTTTGGTGAGGATTTAGTGATGGTAAATGATCAAATAAGTTTGCTTTTTCTTAAAACTAATGAAGGATGGAAAATAGTTGCTGAGCATCATTCTCCACTAAAAAAATAATATCTGGTTTTGCCCCGGAGTTAATTGAAATAATACCATAAAGTTCTATCATTAATTTCCTCCAAAATGATTGGCCTATAATTATTAGCTATAGTTAGCATTTCAATTATCACGTTTAACAACTTTTAAATAACCATAAAACAAAAATCATGAAAAAAGTACTCATTGTAATTTACGGAATCATTGCTTACCTTATTTTTTTAGTAGCCTTTCTTTACGCTATCGGCTTTGTCGGAAACCTTTTCGTACCCAAATCAATAGATACCGGAGAAGAAATTTCCCTGGTACCTGCAGTTCTCATCAACCTTGGTTTATTAAGTCTTTTCGCTCTTCAACATAGTATTATGGCACGCCCTGCTTTTAAAAAATGGTTTACTAAGATAATTGACCCTGCTATGGAACGCAGTACTTATATTTTATTATCGAGTTTGATTCTTCTTTTTATGTATTGGAAATGGCAGCCAATGACTACAATTGTTTGGGATACCGAAAATATAGTTTCTCTTATAGTAATGGCAATATTCTTTTTGGGTTGGACAATTGTATTCCTCTCTACCTTTATGATAAGTCATTTTGAGCTTTTCGGCCTGACGCAGATATATCAAAACTTTAAGAACCAGTCCCTGACCTATCCAGAATTTCAAGTCAATTGGTTTTACAAATTGGTGAGACATCCATTAATGCTAGGTTTTATTATAGCGTTTTGGGCAGCACCCACCATGACCTATGGACGATTACTATTTGCCGTAGTAACGACTGCTTACATGCTAATTGCTGTGAAATACTTAGAAGAAAAGGATTTGAGGAACCTTCTAGGGAAAGATTATGAGAATTACCAAAAGAGAGTGCCGATGATCTTTCCGTTTACCAAATTCAAAAAAGGATAAAAGAAGATTTGAACAATTTCAACTATTCACTCGACATTTGAGATTAAATGCCTCGAGGCTTGCCTTGAAATCAAAGTGTATTCCTTTTAATGCCTCGTGGGCTTGCATTGGGGTAGTTTACTAAAAATAGTTTTGCAACTAGCATTATGTAGAAATACGGATGACTTCCTCATCATAAATTAAAACTACGATGAAATACTCATATTACAAGAGCCTTGTATTGACTCTATTGTTTTCTGGAATTGCACAAGTTTTATCTGCACAAAACGGTTCGATAAAAGGAACCGTTTTAGATGAGAATAAAGAAGCTTTGGCCTTTGCCCATGTCCTTTTATTAAGCACACGAGATTCTGCCTTGGTCAAAGGTGCTACTAGTAACGATAAAGGTGAATTTTTTCTGGAGGATATCGCCTTTGGAAACTATACATTAAATGTTTCACTACTTGGGTTCGAACCCAATATTAGGGTTTTAGAAATCCAGACTAATAAAGACATTTCAATAGGATATATTCAACTAGCTGCCCAAAATCAAGAATTAGAGGGAGTAGCAGTGGTTGGTAAAAAACTACTCTATGAACAAAAGAGTGATCGATTGATATTAAATGTTGGCTCCTTACCAACATTTAGTGGGAACAGCGCACTACAAGTACTTCAAAAAGCACCAGGAGTAATTGTGCAGGAAAACTCTAACAGCATAAGTTTGAATAATAAAGGTGCAGTTCTGATCATGATAAATGATAGAATTTCTCGAGTTCCTGTTGGAGCCTTAATTCAACAACTAAAAGCCATGCAGGCCGAAAACATAGATCGAATTGAACTTATTCATCAGCCCTCTGCAAAATACGACGCTAACAACGCTGCCGGTATTATTCATATAGTAATGAAAGAGAACAATTTATATGGTTTAAATGGTAATGCAAGTCTAACACTTGGCATAGGGCAAAGGGAAAAAGGAAATGGTAGTATTGACTTAAATTATAGAAATAAAAAATTAAATTTATATGGCACACTCACTGGTTCTCAGAGTAAATCGCCATTGTCACAAGTAAATCATTATCGAGAATATGAATATCTTGGTGATCAATATTATTACGAAAACAAATTAAGATTTACTGATCCTAATAATAATTCAGTTGGTTTTACTATAGGTGCAGATTTTGAAATAGATAAAAACAAAATCGTAGGTGCTATTTTTGGATACACAAAAAGTAATACTTCCGGTCGTGATTATACTAGTAAGTCAATAGGTACAATTAACAATACTATAAATACTGATTTAAATTACCTTCTCAATAGCAATAATCCGAATACAAATACCTTTGCCAATCTCAATTATTTTTGGCAGTTGACTCCTGCAACTTCTTTAAATTTAGATTTGGATAGAGTTTCGCTAGATGTCGTAAATTCCTCACAACTTTCATATTTAGAGGTTCAAGATGACATTGATGCTACAGATTCTAATCGTGATACTTCATTTGAAATATATACGGTAAAAGGAGATTTTGAATGGAAAAACGAAAAGGGTATTACTTTACAAACAGGTCTTAAAGGCACCTTCAATAATTCGAATACCATCTCTAATATTCAGAATAGAGGCTCTGGTGTTTGGGTTGAAGATGAATCTCTTGGGATGAATGATGACATTAGCGAGACCATTTTAGCCGCACATGGTTCTTTTCAAAAAAAATGGAATGAAAAATGGGAAAGTAATTTAGGAGTTCGTTTAGAGCAATATAACTACGAACTGGATGATACATCTGGAGAAAATGACTTTAGTATCTCATACACCAATTTATTCCCCGTTGTTAGAACAAGTTACACAATAGATGCTACTAAGACCTTAACGCTTTCTCTTAATAGACGTATAGAACGCCCTGCTTTTTGGAATTTAGCTGGTTTCTATTTATTAATTGACCCGAGTTTATTTGTGACATCGAATACTCGTATTAGACCTTCATTTACGAACGCTGCAAGATTGGCATTTAACCAAGGTTCTTTTCTAGTTGCATTTGAAGTTAACAGAACAAAAGGTGCAATATCTTTTTACAACACCGTAAACAAGGAACAGAATTTACAAACTAGTATGCCCATTAATTTCGATAGTATGGATGGACTTTTACTAAGTATGAGTTTCCCGATGAAAATAAGTAAACTATGGAAAATGAACTGGAATCTTGATGGTGCATACAAGAAAGTGAAAGATACTTCTAATCGCCCCCTTCCTTTTGAGAAAGACCTTTTTACGATTACTGCTCAACTTACTAATGTTTTTGAATTAGGGAAATCATGGACGGCTAATATTGATGGTCGTTATATGAGTCCGTTTATATCGGGAGACCAGGTTCATTTCATGCGACACTTCATAAACTTTGGGATAAGTAAAAAATTTAGAAACGAGAGTTCACTCACATTTAGCGTACAAGATATTACAGCAACAAGCGGTATTGTAGAATGGAAATACCATCAACCAGAACTAGGTATAAAAACCTACGGCGATAATAATTTCTCAGAAAGAGTTTTTCAAGCAACCTATTCTTTTCCTTTTGGAAATCGAAAATTGAAAGAAAAAAGAAATCGTAAAGTCGGCTCTCAAGAAGAACGAGATCGGATCTAATAAATCAAATGTAAATTGATATAGATTTTATGGTGATATTTCGATTTTCATGAGTGATTCTCTTTTCGCAAGCCAAATCCTTGTTTTAGATTTTATTTTCAGCGCCACCTATATCGATATACACCTTTTGTGGGTGGTGGTATTAGTTACTACAAACGAAGTTGAGTAAATCAAATTTCAACTGATGATAACTCTGGGGTAAATTTCGCATTGAACTAAACTATAAGGTGATTCCTAAGTTTAAAAAGTGTCTAATGGGAAAGTTACTGGAAGTGTTTATGTTTTTTGGTGCTTCTATTGGATGTATCTTTGGAGGATGAAAGAAAATTGGGAGAAAGATAACCAGTTTTAAAATTTTGCTTTCCTGTAAAATAGTAAGTATAAAGTATATTTAAACTTAATTTTTGAACTTGAACTTGAGTTTTTTTTCAACAGCCAACAGCCAATAACTAGCAACAAACGAATGAGTTTCAAAAACCAAATAGAATTCCTAAAAGAATTGCAGAAAAACAATTCAAAGGAATGGATGGATGCCAATCGTAAATGGTACAAACAAGTACGCGATGAATATATCGATTGGCTTAATAGTATGAATACTAGATTGTCTGCTATTGATGACGAATACTATGATACTCCCGGTAAAAAAGGAATTAACCGTATTAATAATAATCTGATGTTTCACCCGAATAAACCGGTGTACAAAGATCATTTCGGTGCAGGATTTGACAAGAAGCCAAAGACTGCAGATTTCTATTTTGAACTAGGAATTGAACGTTGCATTTTTGCTGGAGGATTATGGAGACCTGAGTCAAAAGTATTACGCAGCATTC
>CAXBHA010000242.1:0-4904 GCA_963974955.1 uncultured Yeosuana sp.
TTTTCTTTATCGGAATTTATGGTGGATTTATTCAGGCGGGAACGGGAATATTCATTTTATTGGCTTTGTCTTCTATAAATCACTTAACCTTAATAAAATCAAATATTATTAAAGTGATAGTCATGTTTATCTATTCAATAGCAGCTCTTTTAATGTTTGGATTGAATTTAAAACTAGATTGGGTTGCAGGATTAACATTAGCATCGGGGCAAGCTTTAGGGGGATGGTATACCAGTAGATGGTCCGTAAATAAAGGGGATGGAATTGTGAAATTTTTTTTAATACTAATGGTCACAGGAATGGCTGTTAAATTATGGTTTTTTTAAAATAGTTAAAGCATGAGTAATATTATAGAAAGGTTAAATTGGCGCTATGCTACAAAGAAATTTGATACGACCAAAACACTTTCAAATGAAAAAATGAACATATTAAAAAAGGCCTTTAATTTAACTGCGACGTCATTTGGACTTCAAACAATTACTTTAGTTGTTGTTACAAATAAAAAATTAAAAAAATCTCTTGTTGAGTATTCTTATAATCAAAAACAAGTAGCTGAGGCTTCACATTTATTGGTATTGTGTATACAAGATAATATTTCTGATCTAGATGTTATTAATTATTATAATAACATAAAGGCGATTAGAAATACACCTGAGGATATTTTACGACCCTATAGAAATGATTTGCTAAACATGATGCAAAAAATGAGTATTGATGAACGTCAACAGTGGTCGCTAAATCAGGCCTATGTCATTCTTGGAAATTTAATGACCGTTTGTGCCATTGAAGGAATTGATGCGTGTCCAATGGAAGGATTTAGTTCAGAAGCTTTTGATAGCGTGTTACAACTACATAAAAAGAACTTGAAATCAGTTTTACTGCTGCCAGTTGGTTATAGGGCTGAAGATGATATGTTTGCCAGTTTCAAAAAGGTAAGAAAGTCCTTAGATGAAACTATTATTGAATTAAATTAAAAAAAAGAATATGCCAGGATTTGAATTATTTGGAGATTTAGAACGAAAAGAAGTTAACGATGTTTTAAATAACGGTGTACTTATGCGTTATGGTTTTGATGGTATGAGAAACGGCCATTGGAAAGCAAAAGAATTGGAAATTCAGCTTCAAAAACTATTTAAAGTGAAACACGCACAATTGTTAAGTAGTGGAACTGCTGCTGTTTCAATGTCTTTGGCAATTGCCGGTATTGGCGCCGGTGACGAAGTGATTATGCCATGTTTTACGTTTGTAGCCAGCTTTGAAGCGATTATGATGCTTGGCGCTATTCCTGTTTTGGTTGATATTGATGATACCCTGACCTTGGACATTGAAGAAGTCAAGAAAGCCATTTCAACAAAAACCAAAGCCATTATGCCCGTTCATATGTGTGGCAGTATGGCAAATTTGCAGGCTTTAAAATCTATTTGTGATAAACATAAGCTGTTTTTGGTTGAAGATGCATGTCAGGCTATTGGAGGAACCTATCAAGGAAAAGCTTTAGGTAGTTATGGTGATGTGGGTAGTTTTTCATTTGATTTTGTGAAGACCATTACTTGTGGAGAAGGCGGTGCTGTCATTACAAACAATACTGAATTCGGTCAATTTGCAGACCATTTTTCAGATCATGGTCATGATCATGTGGGAAATGATAGAGGCGCCGAATCCCATCCGTTTTTAGGATATAATTTTAGAATTTCTGAATTGAATGCTGCGGTTGGTTTAGCGCAAGCAAAACGATTAAACGATTTTATTTCTATTCAAAAAAAGCATTATACTATTTTAAGAGAAGCGTTATCACAAATTCCAGAGGTGGTTTTTAGAACGGTTCCTGAAGGTGGTGAAGAAAACTATTCATTTTTGAGTTTCTTTTTACCAGATTTACAAATTACGAGAACAGTTTCAAAAGCATTGAAGGAAGCTGGTGTTGATGGATGTTTCCATTATTACGATAATAAATGGCATTATATAAGAGAATGGGATCATTTAAAAAAATTAAAAGCATTATATCCAATCTCATCTGAAGTAATAGAAGGGCTTAAATATTTAGAGACAAAAACTTTCGAGAAGTCTGATTATTATATTGGACGCAATCTGTCATGTTTAATTAAATTATCTTGGACAGAAGATCAAGTAAAGGAGAGAGCCCTTAAAATGGTGGAAATTATAAAATCGTGTATTTAGAAATCAATATAAATAACCCATTGGGTGTAATTCCCCACACAAGAAAAACCTGTTAATTTCTTGGGCTAACGTCAAATTTTTTTAGTTTTTTTAGAAAAATTTTGATATAAAAATGTGACAAAGGCTTATAAATAAAGGATTACGAACTAAAATTAACTAAATTTGACGTTAGTCAGAATTCAAATTTTTCATCATTAAACTGCCACTTTCATATCATATTTCAGCTAATTGTTCCGAAATGTCAGTCTTAGCTTGTCGAAGACCTTCTAAATAAACACTTCGACAAGCTCAGTGTGACAAAAAGATATGATTTTACAAATAAAAGCAATTACACCCAACGGGTTATAAATAATTAATATTTACGATATATTTAATCACGGAAGTCTTTTTTCTATTATGTATGGTCTTTTTTGGTTAAAGATTAATACGCTACATATTCAATAATCTCTAAACCATAACCAATTAATCCAACACGTTTGGTTTGCACAGAATTTGAAATAATCCGTAATTTATGGATGTTTAAATCATGAAGTATTTGTGCGCCAATACCAAAATCGCGAGTGTCCATATCAATTCTTGGTGCTTTTGATATGTTATTGGGTTTTTGGTTTTGTTTTAAAAAATCCAACCGTTTTAGAATGTTCATAGATTGCGATTCTTGGTTGATAAAAATAATGGCGCCTTTGTCTTCTTTATTTATAACTTTGAACATGGCATCAAGTTGTTTATCAACATCGTTGGTTAGCGTACCAAGAATATCATTATTTACTAACGTTGAATTTATCCGGGTAAGAACAGGTTCGTTATCTTTCCATTGCCCTTTAGTAAGCGCTATATGTATTCGATTATTGGTTGTTTGTTGATAAGCCCTTAATCTAAAACTTCCAAATCGGGTTTCTATTTGAAAATCCTCTTTTTTCATGATCAAAGAATCATGTTGCATTCTATAAGCCACTAAATCTTCTATAGAAACAATTTTAAGATCAAAGTTTTTGGCGACTTCAATAAGTTGGGGCAAGCGGGCCATAGTGCCATCTTCATTCATGATTTCGACAATAACACCTGCTGGTTTTAAACCTGCCAGTCTTGCAAAATCAATAGCTGCTTCGGTGTGCCCAGTTCTTCTTAAAACGCCACCTTGTTTTGCAACTAATGGAAAAATATGTCCAGGACGCGCTAGTTCAAATGCTTTGGTATCTGGATTGATAAGTGCTTTAACAGTTTTAGCTCTATCATTTGCTGAAATGCCAGTAGTAACACCATTCCCTCTTAAATCAACAGAAACAGTAAATGCGGTTTCCATAGGGTCTGTGTTATTTCGAACCATCATATTCAGATCTAACTCTTTACATCGGTTTTCTGTAAGTGGTACACAAATAAGTCCTCTACCGTGAGTGGCCATAAAGTTTATCATTTGTGGCGTTACTTTATCAGCTGAAGCGACAAAATCGCCTTCGTTTTCGCGATTTTCATCATCAACCACAATAATAACCTTTCCATTTCTAATGTCGTCAATAGCGTCATGAATGGTATTCAGTTTAAACTCAGATGTTTTTGAAGGTGTTTTCGTTTCTATAATCATAATGCAAAGATATTGCTTATTTTAAACTATCTAAACAATTTTGTTTTAAGTCGTCTTTAATTTTTTCTTTTAAAAGTAAATAATTTAAGAAATAAACTGGTAAACCAATAAAAAATAGAATACCATTTGGAGTCCTGCTTTTTTTATTGATATGACTGTAAAATCTATTTAAATGGATATAAGATTTAATGAAATAAAAAGTAAATAACACTAAGGAAATGGCACTTAATTGAATGGAAGCTAAGGCGATTGATGGAAGCTTATTGTTATTAAAGACAAAATGTAAAATTAATAAGATAGCACCAACACAATAGAATATAAGCGCATATCTGGAATGCACAATGTAACTACGGGCAATTTTTGTGGAAACATCATAAGATGAATTGATTTCAACATCATTTTTTCGAATATCATCTAGGTTAAATCCTCGTGAATTTAATATTTTTATAGCTTCAAAACGACTAACCTCTTCATATCCAAGAGCATTATAATTTTTGATGACATCAACTAATTTTTCATCGGGAAAGGACTCTAAAAACTTATGGTCTAAACTATCATCATCCTTTATGTTAAATAGTTTTTTCAATGGTTCAACAAAATTGCCGAATTCAAATAATCCTCTATCCTCCGTAGCTCGTTTTGTTAAAATAATACCAAGAGGTAACATGACTAAGGTAGAAAACCACGTAGCCAAAACGGGGTTAAAACTACCGTTTTTCGCACTATTTGTAGCAAATATCCCTATAAAATGATAGGTTAAAAACAATAAAATAGCAATAACCATAGGTAAACCAATACCGCCTTTTCTTATTAAAGCCCCAAGAGGTGCGCCAACAAAAAATAAAATAATGCAAGCAAAACCTAAAGCAAGTTTTTCATGTAAGGCAATAATATGTTTATTAAAGTTTGTTTTTGACAATTTAAATTCATTCTTTCTTCGATTAAGATCCAGATTTGTGCTTTTAATTGTGCTAAAGGCAATATTTAAAATTTGAGCTTTCTGTTTTGTGTCGAATAAATCTAATAGGCTACCCATAAAAATGGAATCCTTTTTAGATAAGGTATCAATTTTTGATGAGGGCTTGATTTTTTGCTTTAATGAGGGAGTAATTGTCCTTTCATATAATCTCTTGGAAAAATCTTT
>CAXBHA010000243.1:0-4882 GCA_963974955.1 uncultured Yeosuana sp.
AATTCGTACGGCATCTGTTAACAATTCATGTAATTCAGATTTGGCATCCTCATACGAAATGTCTTTTATTTTTATTGGTGATAAATCCCAATAAGGTTTTATGTGTAACGTGTTGGCGTTCAAATCTATTACCATACTATTACCTGGAGGCAGTTTGTAAACATCCTCCAAAATAGAATAAGGCGATGGTACATAGCCGCAATCTAAATATATGGATATTGCCTCGTTTGAAATGCGACTTTTGGTATTTATCAAGGGCCGCAACTGGCTGCATATCTCTAAGACACCATCTTTCCAGTAATAATAAAATGGTTTCACCCCTATTCGGTCACGTGCCGAAAAAATTATTTTTTTTTCAGTATCATAAATCGAAAAGGCGAACATTCCGTTAAGTCGCTGTAACACATCTTCATGCCATGCGTCATAACCTTTCAATAAAACCTCTGTGTCACTTGTGGTGGCAAAAGAATACCCCAATTCTATTAAAGCGGATCTAATTTCTTTGAAATTGTAGATTTCTCCATTGAATACAATGCTAAAGTGCTTGTAACTAAAAGGCTGGTTAGATCGAACATCAAGGTCAAGAATGGATAATCTTAAATGCGCCAATGCAATATCATTTAGTTTTTCATAACCAAGATTATCCGGACCTCGATAATTGATTTTTTTCAATTTTTCAATTATCGTACCTTTTTCAAAAGGTATATTTGTTAAGTAAATTCCACACATAACATTGATTGTGTTTATTTTTTCTCTGTGATTACCTGCTTAATTGCCTTTATGTCCTCTATCAAACTAAATACCTTAGTAACCCTGAGGAACATGAAGTATATCAAAAAAAGCATTGGTAGAGCAAGAAAAGAGTAATAACCTTGAACGGAAAAATAATCTAGCACAAGTTCGGTAAATATCATAGCTATACTGGCGGTTAGCACTATTTTAATTGTTCGAGCTAGCTCTTCTAATACAGATGCATTTATTTCTCTTCTAGCATAAATCATATTGATTGTATAGCTGAATACGTAAGTGATAAGAAAGCCTAATAGCAATATTTTTAGGTTTAATAGTACTACACCGATGATAATAGAAATTGTCTGAATTATTTTTTTTACTAATTCTAGATATAAAATCTTTTGTGTCTTATCAAATGTTTTGAAAATGGTTTGGGTCAAAATTTCATGCATATAGAAAAAAGCGACTACAATTAGAATCTGAAGATAAAATGAAGCATCAATCCATTGGTTTCCATAAAGAAGATTAATAATTTGTTCTGCGTAAAGTACTATTGCAGCACAGGCAAAGCCCATTAAAGCAGAAAATGCAGTAGTAATTCTATTGTAAAGAAGATTGAATTTTTTTCGATCATCTTGTATTTTGGCTAAGGAGGAAAACAACACACCGTTCGCCAGCATCGAAATAAGACCTAAAGGTACATCTTGAATTTTTTTTGATTGATAAAAAAGTCCAGTTTGACTAATCGCAAAATATTTGGCGAGAATCAACTGATAAATATTATCAAAGGCCGTGATGAGTAATGATGCAAAGGTAGTGTTGATCCCGAATTTATATAAACTTAGAAAAGAGGTCTTGCTAAATCGAAAACTTTTTATGGCACCTTCGAAGAACCACATGATGGCCGTTAATAAAAATGCTGTCAATACCTGTAAGGCAATAACTGCCCATACCCCAAAATCTTGCCAAGCCATGATTATTGCAATAATCGAAGCAACTAAAACAGATGCAAATTCATAAGAGGCTTTTTTTCTGAATTCCAGCTGATGTATCAACTTAGCAGTTTGGGTCAATCGAAATGCATTAATTAAGAGTAAGGAGGAAGAGACAACAAGAATATTTTTTAATGATAAATCATCATAGTATTGGGCAATTTGGCCCGCAAAACCGATCAGTAGTAGCATTAGAATAAGTGAAACACCCAGGTTAAAAAGAAATACGGTGGAATAGTCTATTTCTAAAATCTCTTTCTTCCGTATCAACGCGCCTGAAAGCCCCGTATCAATAAGAACTTGGGCAATTGAAATAAAGAAAATAACGATGCCTACTTGACCAAATTCGTACGGAGTTAAAAACCGGACTAAAATGATGTTAGTGGCTAGAGCAACCAAAAGATACCCTATACGACCGAAGATAGACCAGAAAATTCCGATGGTCAAGTTTCTTTGAAATTGGCTGCTCATGAGTATCTATTGGGGCTATTTTTATTTAAAAGGTCTAAATTATGTTGTTCAGAATGTAATTAGTCAACATTTTGTTTATGCCATTCTTCCAGGACTATAAGGCTCCATAAATAAAGGGATCTATCTCTTTTTCCAGAATGGTGTTCCTTTAAAAGCTTTGAAACAAATTGATAATTCATCCCTCTGTTTTCTACGCTTTCCTTTGATAGATATGTAGAAATAAAACCTTGTAAATCATTTTTCAACCACATTCCCATGGGGGGATTTAGTCCAAGTTTGGGTTTATTGATAATGGCATCAGGTACTTTACCACTTAAGAGTTTTTTCATTAAATATTTTGTTTGCCCATCCTTAATACGATAACTCGATGGAAGCGAGGTCATAAATTCAACAATCCGGTGATCTATTAATGGAGTCCTTACCTCAAAACTATTGGCCATACTCATGGCATCACCATAGTATAATAGATTATTGACTAAAAAAGTTTTTAAATCTGTAATGGATGTTTTGATGATTAGGTCATTTGTGGGTATGGCATTAAAAACTTCGGAAACGACCTTATGAAAATCTTGTTGGACCTTAAATAATTCATTGATTTCCTTTATGGAAAAGTATGCGATCCAATCTTCATACATTTCATCCAAAGGCTTAGTTAAGGAATTTACAAAGGTCTTTATTCTCCTGAATTTATGATTACCAGAGGTATCCTCAGAGATAATTTTAAAAAAAGGATTTAAAATTTTCCAAAAACTTCGGGGAATGAACTTAATCTTTTCATATAACAGAGCAGCCTCATATCTAGGATAACCGCCAAAAATCTCGTCACCGCCATCACCCGCCAAGGCAACCGTGGCATATTTCTTGGTTTCCCTGGTAAGTTCATGGATCAATATTGCAGTTGGATTGCCAAAGGGTTCATCAAAATGGCGTACCATTTTGGGCAAAAGATCTGCTACATTAGGATGAATTATGATTTCATGATGGTTGGTATTAAAATGTGTTGCCATTTTTTTGGCATCACTAGTTTCATCATATTTATCAGCTCCGGCAAACCCTAGTGTAAATGTATTTATAGGTTTGCTGGAATTTATTGCCATATAGTATAATATAGCAGAGGAATCAATTCCACCGGATAAGAAAGAGCCAAGTTCTACATCCGCTATCATCCTTAAACGAACAGCGTCATTTAATAAATAATCCAACTTTTCAAGAATAGCACCCTCCGATAAATTCATATTTAACCCTATAAAATCAACAGGATCCCAATATTTTGAAATTTCTAAACTTCCTCTCTTATAGTAAAAGTAGTGACCAGGGTTTAATTTTTTGATTTCACAAAATATTGCATTAGGCGTTGGTACATATAGATATCTTAAATATTGGCCTATGGCTTCCTTGTTAATTGTGAGATCAGTAACTAACTCCTTTATAACTTTAATCTCAGAGGCAAATGCGAATTGTTCTTCTTTGTGGTAATATAGAAATGGTTTAATACCCATTCTATCCCTAGCGCCAAATAAGGTGTCATTTTTGATATCGTAAACGGTAAAAGAAAACATCCCAATAAAATCATCAAGACATTTTTCCTTTTTTTCAATATAGTTATACAGTATGACTTCGGTATCCGAATTAGTTTTAAATGTATACTTACCTTCTAAATTTTTTCGTACTTCATTGTAGTTGTACACCTCCCCGTTAAATACAATCACAAAATTACCACAGTTTGAAACAAAAGGCTGATTTGCATCCACAGTTAAATCGATTATGGAAAGCCTATTGTGCCCCAATTTAAAAGAACCATAGGTGTTTGACGATGTATCGTCAGGACCTCTGTAATCTGCAACACTTAAATAATTTGAGTTCTGAGGAGCTTTAAAATTAAAACCTATTATTCCGCACATTCTTTAAATATTGATTTTTTTTGGAATTTTCCATCATGTAGCTTTAGATCCTTAATTTTTTGTCGATATATAAATTGAAAATTTACGGTAAATAAATTACCCGAGAAAATTAGTTAATCTAGCTCGCAGCGTGGCCAAGGTTCTTTTCCGCTGCATCTTGGCCTTTTTACTTCTCGGTTTAAACAACAACCAAGGGGAAAAATAGAGCAGGGGTACTACCAGTACCAAAAGGTACAATTGTAGGTTTATATAAAGGTCCTTTATTAAAAAGGCCAGGGCTATCGCCAAAATATTGATAATGCCCAGGGTTAGGGTAGCTTTTTTATGGGATAAGCCCATGTCCAATAATTTGTGATGTATATGGTTGCGGTCCGCAATAAATGGGCTCTTTTTTTGGGCAATGCGAACAATAAAAACCCTTACAGTGTCCAATATAGGAAAGGAAAGGATGGCCATGGCCATAATAGGGGCAACAGCTATGGTATAGGGGGTTACCACAGTGGCATTAAATTCCAAAAAGGAAATGGCTTGGTAGGCCAATATAAAGCCAATGAACATGGAGCCGGAATCTCCCATAAAAATTTTGCGCCTAGTAGATAGGTTGAACCGTAAAAATCCCAAGAGGGCGCCGATCAGCGCAAAGGAAATGATCACCATTAAATAACGTTCATTAAGCAGGTAAAAACTACCAAAGGTGGCGGTGACAATAATACCAATGGTGCCGGCCAGGCCATCTATACCGTCTATAAGGTTAAAGGCGTTGATCAGGGCCAGGAATACAAAGAC
>CAXBHA010000244.1:0-4865 GCA_963974955.1 uncultured Yeosuana sp.
TTAATCTGGGAGACGTACTAAGCCACCAATACGAATGTTGCATACCACCAATTTGCACTCCTGGCGCAATAGAGCAATAATTACCAATTTTAGAATTAATTATAACCGTATTGCATGCAATATAGTTACTAATACCAATTTCTGATTTAGATATTAAAGAATTTTGACTTATTTGTGTAGTATAATGAATTGAATTTTTTTTCAAAACATTAAAAGGGTATCTAAATAATGATTTGAAAAGAAAAAAGACTTTTTTTAATGTTTGCATATACTTTTGTAAATAGTTAGATATCTGGCGGCTATGTTTCTCCAACGAAATTGTTCAAAGTCTATTTTATCGATATCATATTTTGAGTAATTATCTATCAGATTAACAAGGGAATCCGTAATTTCCTTTATGCTATGTACATTACACTTTTCACCAATTTTATATTTAAAAACGCCATCAATGCCTTCATCTCTTAAATAAAGAACAGGAAGACCTTGAGACAAACTTTCAATATATACTAATCCAAAGGTTTCACCTTTTGAAGGCATTGCAAAAATGTGGTTTTCCCTATAAATTTGTTTTAATGTTTCTTTATCCTTTATTTGTCCTAATAGATTTATTATACCTTTATTTTTTTTTACAAAATCTTTAATTATAGGCTCATCAGTTCCTCCTGACCCTACCAAATTTAATTCAAGGTTATAGTCTTTATTTTTTAGGTATAGTATTGCCTCTATTAGATTTGGGATACTTTTTCGAGATATAAAACGACCAACATATAATATTCTGTGTGGTTTAATATTTTTTTTAGGACAAATATTATTTAACCAAAAATCATCTACACCATTATAAATGACTTTTGAGTTGGATTTTAGTTTTAATTTATATTTTTTAATTAGTGTGTGTTCAAAAAATCTTTTTTTTAAGGAGTCTCCTATAAAAATAATTTTTTCTGCCGAACGTAATATTTTTAATGCTATAAATAATAAATCAGGTCTATATTTAAGAAATACATCTATATCAGTTGCTCTTACTGCACAGATGTATGGAATTCCATGTTTTTTTTTGATTTTATACGCTAATGCGCCATCGCTAAAAAGTGTGGTAGCATGGCAAATGTCTATTTTATTTAAATCTATTTTAGAATGAAGATCTTGATACAGAAAATTTATCTTTTGCCGGAATAAAAATCTATGATATTTCTTTAACTTTTTTGAATAAATAATAGCACTCTTAGTAGACTCAAAACTAACAGTGTTATTTCCTACAGGTGTGGCATCTCTAACGGGGTTAAAAACAATTTGATCAATATTTTGCTTATCTAGAGCTTTATATAAATTGCTATGAACTTTAGTAAGTGAGAAGTCGTTCGATATATGTAAGATTTGCATAGGTATAAACACTTTTTTTAGTTATTTATTTATCCTTAAAGACAAGTTTAGATAGTATTTTTTTACCTTTTAATTCAATATAAATAAAAGTTAAATAACTATAAAATACTGTAAAAATGACGGTTAAGGCTAAGAGTGTTATTTCTGTAATTGTATTTTCAGGTACATCTAGTATTCCGAAAACAACTTTTGGTGAAACTATAACTAAAAGTGCATGGTTTAAATAAACTGAATAAGAAATATCCCCTAAAAACACCATAGGCTTGGAACTTAGCCATTTACTTAAAATTCCATTGGTCTTTAACAAGATAAGAATAGATAATCCAAAAAATAGCGGTATTACAGCCAGAATAAACATTTCCTTTTCAAGACCTGATAAATATTTGTTAATAATATAAAAGATTAACAATAGAAAAACAGGAATTAAATATTCAAAACCATTTTTTATTTTAATTTGTTTTTGCGATAGCTTCCAAACAAAGTAGCCAAGATTAAATGATATAAGACCTCTAATAAAACCATAATCTCCTGTATTAATAAAGCTACCGTTATATACTGAAAATACTACAGCACTTATAATTACCAGAATAAGGATTAAACTTCTTTTTTGCTTAAACGATATAGCGGAAACCACACCAAAAACTAAATACGAAATCATTTCTGATGATATTGACCAAGAAACTCCGTTAATGCCAGATGTAGAGCCAAGTATTGGGGTTGCATTAGTAAAACACAAGGTATCTAAATATCTTAAAATAAGTGTTGGTAATGAATCAACATTGGCAACTAGGTTAGGGAAATAATAGTTGCCAATTAAATCAAATATTAGAACAACGGTAGTTGTAAAAAAGAGCAAAGGGAATAACCTAATAAACCTCTTTTTAATATAAACCTTAAATTCAAACCACGTTGACAATTTATTATAGTTAACGGCTATTACATAACCTGATAGCACAAAAAAGAAATCTACAAAAGTATATGCTTCCCTAATAAAAAAAAGTTGCCTTAAGAATTCAGGAAGAAAGTTTTCTCTATAATGAAAAAGTACTATCATTAAACTAAAAACTCCCCTCAGGCCATCTAATTTGGTGATTCTCATTTATAGTAATTTTAGTAACAATTTGATACTTATCAATTGCTGTTGTGCAATAAAAGATAATTGGTATGTCATAATACTTTAACGAAGAATATGTTATTTAAGTATTTTTTTAAATAAGTTATAGAATCAATAATACATCATTACTCGTTGAGAAGCTCACACCACCTTTTAACGATATTATCTAGATTATACTCTTCAATTAATTTGGAGTTATTATTTGAGAAAGCTACTCTTACCTGCGGGTTTTCTATTAGATATAATATTTTACAAGCCATTTGATCAATATTAAATGGCGCTATTAGGTATCCATTTTTGCCATGTCTGATTATTTCATTAGGTCCCGTAGGGATGTCATAACTTATTAGAGGTAATTGACATGCCAGCCCTTCAATTAGACTCATTGGAAATCCTTCATACCTAGAAGTCATCACCATAATTGTATAATCATTGTAGAGGTCATATAATTTATTTGTTTGTCCCTTTAAAATTACCCTTCCTTCTAATCCTTTTTCCTTTATTTTTTTTCTAAGTTTTTCTTCATCTTCTCCAGAGCCATAAATATCCCAACTGATATTGTTATTTTTTGATAGTACTATTGCAGCAACGTCTATTAATCCCTCAAAATTTTTTTGGTATGTAAGTCTGCCAACACTAATTATTTTACTAGAAGTTGAATTGTAAGGTCTATTATTTACTCTTAATTTATTATCAACTGGGTTATATATTTGAAAAACCTGATTTGCTAATGTATGTTTTTTATAATTAGCTTTATCAACTTTCGTTAGGCTCACAATACTGTTGGCGAAAGTTGCAGTAAAATACTCATTAAAAATTCGAAATTGTTTATTTGAGCTTCCCTTAAAACTCGAATGTGACCAATAAATCAATTTCGAACTTGTGAAACATGTTCCAAGAACACTCAAAGGCCCAACAATTGCCCCGCAACAAATTAAAATATCAATTTTTTCATGTTTTACAAGGCTTCTTAATCGATTAGAGGCTTTTATAATTCCTATTTTCATAGGAATTTGACTTTCTAATAAATAATGATATGACAAATCTTCACTCCAATTGTATCCACTAATTTGTTTTCTTGCATAGCTTATAATATGCACATCGAAATCCTCAAGTTTGTTCAATTCATTCGATATTAAAGAGGCTACTCTACCAATACCTCCACGTTCTGTAATTACACTTAAAAGAAATCCAATCTTCTTTTTAGTCTTCATTTATAAGTTTTAAATAAGGTTGTTATTTTCGTTTTAATCATTTGGTACTCTTTTAAGCATAGAATTTCATTTATTACCGTAAATACTATAATGCCCACCCCCAACTGAATTACTAGCATAATGATTAGGTTTATTTCAAATATGGTTATTATATACATTGATAAAAAGGTGGCTCCTGAAACAATCATAAACGGAAGAAAATCCTTGAATTGCTCCGTCAAAGAATAATGGATTATTTTACGGGTATAATAACTATTAATAAAATATTCGATTATAGAAAATAAAATTAATCCGTAAATCATCTCCGTAATTCCATAATTTATCGTGACAAATATAATTGGGAGTAAAATAGCTTTTTTAATTATTTCTAATTTAAGATTAAGATTGGAATATCCTTTTACTAGCAATAGGTTTAAATGTAATATCTGTAATGGATAGAGAATTCCCGGAACACAAAGAAGTTGTAAATACACAATGGAGGTCGACCATTTTTCACCAATTAATAATAGTACTAGTGGTTTGGCTATGGCTACAATCGCTAACATTATGGTAAAATTCAATAACATGCTAAAACGTATAAATTGAATGAACTTTATTTTTAGGTTCTTAGAATCATTTTGAAAATTAGATAATATTGGAAAACTAATTCGTCGTATAGCAAAACTGATATTTGCGGAAAATGGAGATTGAAATTGATCTGCTCTAGTGTAAAAACCTAGCGCAACCGGATTGAAATATTTACCAATTACAAAATAATAAATATTCTTATATGCCGTATTTATCAAATTGGTTAACAAAAGTTTTGAGCCATAATTAAACAATTCCTTAAAACTTTTTATAGAAAATATAAATTGTGGAAACCAATTGGAACTGAACCAAAGTAAAATACTATTGATAAATGGCCTAAGTATAGAAAGTGCAACTAAGCTCCAAACACCAAAATCCATAAAAGCCATAACCACGGCAATTATTCCACTTATTATGGAAGATATTACCGCAATGATACTCAGTTTTTTAAAGTTTAAAGATTTGTTCAACAAGGTTCGCTGAATGATTACTACCGCATTTATTAGTAATACCAAACCAGCAACCTTTATTAAATCAGAGAGTATAGGAATGTTAAAGAAAATAGCAATTTGCGGAGCAAAAGTAAATAA
>CAXBHA010000245.1:0-4844 GCA_963974955.1 uncultured Yeosuana sp.
GACAAAAATGGTATTATGAATGAATACGGACATTCAATCATTCGATAAATGACATTAAATAAAATCACTTTGTCGTGATAATCATTAATTATTACTATATTTGCCGCTCGAAAGAAACCATTTCGTATACATAAAAATCATTTACAATAATATTAGCATGTATTTAACAAAAGAAATTAAAGAAGAAATCTTCACAAAACACGGTAAAGCAAAGAGCGATACTGGTACTGCTGAAGGACAAATTGCATTGTTTACGCACCGAATCAATCACTTAACTGAACACTTAAAAAACAATCGTAAAGATTATAATACAGAGCGCTCATTAGTGAAATTAGTTGGTAAGCGTCGTGCTTTACTAGATTACTTAACTAAGAAAGATATTTTAAGATATCGTGCGATAGTAAAAGAATTAGGATTAAGAAAATAAAAGAGGCTGTCTTAAAAGTCAAAACAAGTTGTCATTACGAACGCAGTGAAGTAATCTGTTGATTGATTACTAACAACTTACAGATTGCTTCGTTCCTCGCAATGACGTAAAACCACACTTTTAAGACAGCCTCTTTTTTTAAAATATAACATAGTTACAATGTCATTACGAGGAGTGTAACTAGCCTGTGCTGAGCGCAGTCGAAACATGGTAATCTTTACAAAAAGAAACAGATTGCCACATCACGCTAAAAAGCGTGATTCGCAATGACACAAAACAAGAAGCTTATTATAGTTTTTCATTGGTCACACAACAACTACACACAACAACACAACGACCATTGTTTAATTAGAATTAAAAAATTTATGATTCCAAAAGTTTTTAGAGAGGTCATTGGCCTTGGCGATGGACGATCAATCTCCATCGAAACAGGAAAATTAGCAAAACAGGCGCATGGTTCTGTTGTTGTTCAATCTGGAAAATGTATGCTTTTGTGTACTGTTGTTTCCAACTATCAACAAAGTGATGTTGACTTTTTACCATTAACGGTAGATTACAGAGAAAAATTTGCTGCTGCAGGAAGATACCCAGGTGGTTTCTTTAAAAGAGAAGCAAGACCAAGTGACGGTGAGGTTTTAACGATGCGTTTGGTGGACCGCGTTTTACGTCCACTATTCCCGAAAGATTATCATGCTGAAACACAAGTAATGATTCAGTTAATGTCTCATGACGAAGAAGTTATGCCAGATGCTTTAGCAGGTTTAGCAGCATCTACAGCTGTTCAATTGAGTGATATTCCTTTTGAAACGCCAATTTCGGAAGTAAGAGTTGGTAGAATTGATGGTAAATTCATCATTAACCCAACACAATCTCAATTATTAGAATCGGATATCGATATGGTTATCGGTGCATCTGCAGATTCTGTGATGATGGTTGAAGGTGAGATGAAAGAGATTTCTGAAGAAGAAATGGTGGAAGCTATCAAGTTTGCACATGACGCTATTAAAGTACAATGTGCTGCTCAAATAAAATTAGCTGAAGCTTTTGGCAAAAAAGAAACTAGAGAGTACGAGCCAGAACGTGAAGATGAAGACTTAGCTAAAAAAGTACACGATTTAGCTTACGATAAAGTATATGCTGTTGCTAGAGCTGCATCGGCAAAACATGAACGCAGTGCTGCATTTGAGGCTATAAAAGAAGAAGTAAAAGCGACGTTTACCGAAGAAGAATTAGCTGATTTTGGTGGTATGGTATCTAAATATTTCTACAAAGCTGAGAAAAAAGCTGTTAGAGATTTAACATTAAATGAAGGGTTGCGTTTAGATGGACGTAAAACTACCGATATCAGACCAATTTGGTGTGAAGTAGATTATTTACCTTCTACACACGGTTCTTCAATATTTACTCGTGGAGAAACTCAAGCGTTGGCAACGGTTACTCTTGGAACTTCTAGAGAAGCAAACCAAATAGATATGCCATCGTTTGAAGGTGAAGAGCGTTTTTATTTACACTATAACTTCCCTCCCTTTTCAACTGGTGAAGCGCGCCCATTAAGAGGAACGTCGCGTCGTGAAGTTGGTCATGGAAACTTGGCACAACGTGCTTTAAAAGGGATGGTGCCTGTTGATTGTCCTTACACAGTAAGAGTGGTTTCAGAAGTATTGGAATCTAACGGGTCGTCTTCAATGGCAACGGTTTGTGCTGGTACAATGGCACTAATGGATGCTGGTGTACAATTAAAAAAACCTGTTTCTGGTATCGCCATGGGATTAATCTCGGATGCCGAAACTGGAAAATATGCTGTGTTATCTGATATTTTGGGAGATGAAGATCATTTAGGGGATATGGATTTTAAAGTGACTGGTACTGCCGATGGTATTACAGCTTGCCAAATGGACATAAAAGTAAAAGGTCTTTCTTATGAAATTTTAGTGAATGCTTTAAAACAAGCACAAGCTGGACGTTTACATATTTTAGGAAAATTAACGGAAACCATTGCACAACCAAATGCAGATGTTAAAGCACATGCTCCTAAAATGATTACAAGAGTCATTCCTAATGAATTTATTGGTGCATTAATTGGACCTGGTGGAAAAGTAATTCAAGAATTACAAAAAGCTACCAAAACCACTATCGTTATTAACGAAGACCCAATTACTGAAGAAGGTATTGTTGAAATTTTGGGGACTGGACAAGAAGGCATTGATGCTGTATTGGCTAAAATTGATTCGTTAATGTTCAAACCAACTGTTGGCAACTCTTATAAAGTTAAAGTTATTAAAATGCTTGACTTTGGTGCGGTTGTTGAATATATGGACGCTCCAGGAAACGAAGTGTTGCTGCACGTAAGCGAACTGGCTTGGGAACGTACTGAAAATGTAAGTGACGTAGTTAATATGGGTGATATTTTTGATGTGAAGTATTTTGGTGTTGACCCAAAAACGCGCAAAGAGAAAGTTTCTCGTAAAGCTATTTTACCAAAACCTGAAGGTTATGTGGCAAGACCACCAAGAGATAGTAGAGGTTCTCGTGATAATCGCGGTAGAGACAATCGTGGACGTGATAACCGTCGTGACGATAGAAGACCAAGAGAAGAATAAAAAAGAAGATTGATTTTCTTTAATCTTTATAATGAACTGGTTTAAACTTTTTCCATTTGCTACAAAATGATGAGTGAACTTAACTTAAACGATAAAAATTTAATTAAAATTAAAATTTTTTGTAACAAAAACAATCTTTATTACGTATAACCACTTAGTAAAGAAAATTCACTTAAAAATTTAGGAGACCATTACATGAGACAACTTAAAATTACGAAGCAGGTTACCAACAGAGAAACCGCTTCGGTAGCTAAGCAATACCAAAACCAAGGGTTAACATTACCAGATTTAATCAATGAAGGTAATTTAGGATTAATTAAAGCGGCTCAACGTTTTGATGAAACGCGTGGTTTTAAATTTATTTCCTACGCCGTTTGGTGGATTCGTCAATCGATTTTACAGGCTTTGGCTGAACAATCGCGTATTGTACGTTTGCCTTTGAACAAAATTGGCTCTATTAATAAGATTAACAAAACCTTTGCTTTTCTTGAGCAAAGTCATGAACGTCCACCTTCTGCTGAAGAAATTGCTAAGGAATTGGACATGACCATTAACGATGTTAAGGAGTCTATGAAAAACTCTGGACGTCACGTAAGTATGGATGCACCCTTAGTTGAAGGAGAAGACTCTAACTTATACGACGTATTGAACAGTGGTGAATCTCCAAATCCAGATAAAGAGTTATTACACGAATCGTTACGTACTGAAATTGAGCGTGCATTAGAAACACTAACACCTCGTGAAGCTGATGTTATTCGGTTATACTTTGGGTTAGGGAATCAACACCCAATGACTTTGGAAGAAATTGGCGAGACCTTTGACTTAACACGCGAACGCGTTCGTCAAATAAAAGAAAAAGCAATAAGACGCCTAAAACATACTTCTAGAAGTAAAATTTTAAAAACATATTTAGGATAACTATATTTGTATTCTATTACAGTAACAAACAGTTTCATATAACTGTTCGTTTTTTGATTGATGAAAGAACCCTCGGCTGATTACCGAGGGTTTGTTTTTAGCCCCACCCTAAATCCCTTTCCTTTGGAAAGGGACTTTCTAAAAGACTTTTCTATATTTGCAGAAACTTTACAACAATACTTTACAATGAGTTCTAAACTAATTGCACCTTCAATACTTGCGGCCGATTTTGGTAACCTTCAACATGATATAGAAATGGTAAATCAAAGTGAAGCCGATTGGTTTCACATTGATGTTATGGACGGTGTATTTGTGCCTAATATTTCATTTGGCATGCCCGTTTTAAAAGCGATTACAAAGCATGCAACAAAGACCATTGATGTTCATTTAATGATTGTTGAACCTGATAGATATATTAAAACATTTGCTGATTTAGGCAGTAATATATTAACAGTACATTACGAAGCTTGCACGCATTTACATAGAACATTGCAGGCCATAAAAGCTGAAGGTATGAAAGCAGGAGTTGCCATAAATCCGCATACGAATATAAGTCTTTTAGAAGACACAATTAACGATATTGATTTGGTCCTTATTATGAGTGTGAACCCAGGATTTGGAGGACAAGGTTTTATAGAAAATACGTACAACAAAGTTAAACAACTTAAAGAACTCATTATTAGAAAAGGCGCTTCTACACTCATTGAAATTGATGGTGGCGTCACTAACAAAAACGCCAAAGAATTAATTGAAGTAGGTGCTGATGTTTTAGTTGCGGGAAGTTTTGTGTTTAAGAGCACTGACCCATCTGAAACTATTAAGAATTTAAGAACTCTAGCTAATTCTTGAGAAGGCTTTATTTTTTTATTGAATGTCCGTATTCATTCATAATACCACTT
>CAXBHA010000246.1:0-4832 GCA_963974955.1 uncultured Yeosuana sp.
GGTATGTATTTTAAAGATCTTTTTTTCTTGAGCATTACTTATTGGGCATAGCGTCAAGAACAATAAGTAGAAACAGCCTTTTATTGGGGTCATTTGGATGAGTTTATGGAATTTTCGTCTGGTCTGAAACACGTATACAATTAAAAATAAAGGAGTTATAATATAAATTTATTTGCAAATTTAGAGCCAAAAGTTATTTTTTACTTTAAATAATTTAAATTTAGGTTTTATAAAGCAATTATCAATTTGGAAATGAAAAAAAGTGGGCTCATTTTTTTATTTGAAATGTTATTGGTTTTTACAACTTTCGCTCAGGAAACACTTATAAAAGGGAGTGTTAAAGACGCCTTGTCTTTTGATCCTGTTCCAGATGTGATTATCACCATAGAGGAAACCAAGCAAACAACTAAAACCAATGCCTATGGCGAGTTTGTGTTTTCTTTAAATGTACCTTTAGGAGAACAAGTTATACAAGTTTCTAAAATTGGTTTTATAACTAAACGATACCCAATAACGGTATATGAATTTCAAACGGTTAATATTACGGACGTGACATTAGAGGCAGATAATGTTGTGACTCAAGATTTATTTACTATTGCATTGTCTGATGATGAGCTTGATAATGATGAAAATGGATTTGATAATGTGTCGGGTTTATTACAGTCGTCTTTAGACGTTTTCCAGCGTACCGCAGCTTTTGAGTTTAGTTCTTCTTTTTTTAGGGTTAGAGGTTTGGATTCTGATAACAGTTCCATTTTAATTAATGGTATTGAAATGAATAAAATGTATAATGGCAGGCCACAATGGAGTAATTGGGGTGGGCTAAATGATGTGATGAGAAACCAAGAATTTACATCTGGTCTAAAACCTTCCAGTTACCAGTTTGGAGGAATATTAGGCACAAATAACATCAATGTTAGAGCTTCAAAAATGTCATCTGGTGGGCGCGTTACCTATTCAAGTAGTAATAGAAGTTATGTCAATAGATTTATAGCAACATACACTTCAGGCTTGCTTAAAGATAGTTGGGCATATGCCGTTTCTGCTGGAAGACGTTGGGGTAATGAAGGTTATCAAGAGGCGTCATTATATGAGGCCAATTCGTTGTTTGTTTCGGTAGAAAAAGTTTTTAATGAGAACCATAGCCTGGGTTTTACTGGTATATATGCACCTAACAGAAGAGGTAAATCATCTCCAAACACACAGGAGATTTACGATTTAAAAGGGATAAAATATAATGAATATTGGGGATGGCAAGATGGAAATAAACGAAATTCACGAATTAAAGAAGTTAATGAACCCATCTTGATGTTAAACCATTACTGGAATATACATAGTAAACTATCATTGAACACCAATATTGGCTATCAGTTTGGTAAACTTGGAAACAGTCGACTGGCATACAACGGAACCACACGAATTTTAACTTCGGAAGGCACTGCATCCTTTGAAGGAGGAGGGCGAAACCCAAGTCCAACCTATTACCAAAAATTACCAAGTTATTTTGAACGTAATTTCCCTGACGATTTAGAATTTGCCTATGGTGCAGAACAATCCTTTTTGAAGGATGGGCAAATTAATTGGCAAAGTATGTATGATGCCAATATTGCAAATGCCACACAAGGGAAAAATGCGACCTATATGTTGTATGAGGATCGAGTAGATGATAAACAACTTATTATAAACACGATTTTAAATGGTGAGATGAATGACCACATGCTTTTTGATGCCTCTTTAAATTACAAAAAATTGAAATCTAATAATTTTGCTGAGGTTTTAGACCTTTTAGGTGGAACAGGGTATTTAAATGTGGATAGTTTTGATGCCATTCAGTTTGATTTAAGAAACCCAAATACCATAGCAAATGTTGGAGATAAATATGGTTATAACTACAATATGTTTGCCCGTGTTATTTCAGGATTTGCTCAGGTTCAATTCAAATACAACAAAGTGGATTTTTATGTTTCTACAAGTATAACCAATACACAATACCAACGCGAAGGCTTGTTTCAATTGGAAACATTCGCAGATAATTCTTTTGGAAAGGGCAAAAAATTATCGTTTATGGGAATAGGAACAAAAGCTGGTTTTATCTATAAAATAACTGGAAAACACGTGTTTGATGCCAATGTAGGCTATATCACAAAAGCACCATCAATAAGTAATAGTTACACAAACTCAAGGGCGAACCACAACATAGTACCAAATATTTCAGAAGAAAAAATAGGCACTTTAGATGCCAGTTATATATTTCGGTCTTCTATTGTGAAAGCGAAGTTAACAGGGTTTTATACCATGCTAAAAAATGCCGATGAAATCTCATTTTACTTTGCAGATGGTATTGGTAACGTAATAGCTGATTCTGGCACTCAGCAATCTGGAAGTGATGATACTGAATTTATTCAAGAAATTTTGCAAGGCATCAATAAAAATCATTTAGGAACAGAATTAGGTATAGAGGCGCAGGTTACACCAACTGTTAAACTGAAGGGAGCTGCCTCTGTTGGGCAGTATACCTATGCTAACAATCCCGATTTGTATCTGTCTTCAGATAGGTTTGAGAATGTGTATTTGGGTAAATCGTATTTAAAAAACTATAAACTGGCAGTTGGCTCCCAAACAGCCTATTCTGTAGGTTTTGAATATCGAGATCCAGACTACTGGTGGTTTGGAGCAACGGCTAATTTTTTTAAAAACACATTTGTAGATGTAAGTCCCTTAACCAGGACCAATAATTTCTATACCGATGTAGATGGGCTGCCTTTTATTGATTATAGTGCAAAATTGGCAAGAAAGCTACTAAAACAAGAACGTTTCGATGATTATATGGTAGTAAACCTCGTTGGCGGAAAATCGTGGCGAGTTAATCAATACTATATTGGTTTTTTTGCAAGTGTGAACAATCTGCTGGATGCCATTTATAAAACAGGCGGATTTGAACAAGGGCGCAATGCCAATTATAGACAATTAAGAGATGATCAAGGGTTGGACAAACCTGTTTTTGGATCTAAATATTGGTACGGTAGGGGTGCTAATTATTTTATGAATGTATATGTTAGATTTTAAGAATTAAAATATGATGATAAGAGTATTAAGTATTTTGGCAATTATTGTTTTGACTTCATCTTGTGTGAAGGATAATGATTATAACATACCTACTCCAGAAGATGGAGAGATTAAAATAATACCAGCAAATCAATTAACTACATTTAGGGCATTATATTCAAGATATGCCCAAGCAATTGCAAATGGAAATTTGATAGCTATTATTAATGACAATGAAGATTTATATATTGAAGGCTATGTGGTTTCCAGTGATCAAGCAGGAAACTTTTTTGAAGAGCTCATCATTCAAAATAAAGTGGACGACAGCAACCCTGATGAAGATCCAAGACTTGGTATTCGTATAGATATTAACGTGGGGAGTTTGTCAGACACCTATGAGTTTGGAAGAAAAGTATATATAAAGTTGAATGGATTGACCATAGGCGAATCAAATGGGGTTTTAACCATTGCTAAGGGTGAAGACCAAAATTTAGAGCAAATACAAGAATTTGAATATCGAAATATTGTTATTAGAACATTGGATGTTGTTGATATCAAACCAAAAATAGCATCATTAATAGACTTAGCAGAAGCAGATGAAAACACCCTAATTGAATTAAAAAACATGCAGCTCAATAGGTTTGAATTGGGCGCAACGTTTGCCAGTGAATCCTTTGATGAATTCGATGGTTTTAGGCTATTGGAAAGTTGCGATTCTGGGATTTCTATATTCTTGCAAACCAGTACCTATGCAGATTTTAAAGCATTGATTGTTCCTCAAAATAAAGGCAGCGTTGTTGGCGTATTCAGTAGAGATTTTGGCGATGATTTTAACGTAATTATCGCGAACAGTGCAGCAGATGTAAAATTTGATACTGTGGAGCGCTGCGATCCTATGGAATTAAATTGTGGGTTAGCACCAACAATTGGTTCAGCAAATTTGTTTAAAGAAGATTTTGAATCACAAAAAAACAACCAGTTAATACTCGGCAATGGCTGGACAAATTATATAGAGGCCGGTACGGTAGGTTGGGAAGCATATTCTTCAACATCCTCTAACGCTTCTTTGGGGCGCTCTGCGAGATTCCAATCTGCCAGTTCGGGTGATAATAGTAATATAGGCTGGTTAATAACTCCAGCTATTGACTTAGATGCGCAAGATGGTGAAACATTGCGCTTTAAAACCTCGAATAGTTTAGCTGACAGTAGTTATTTAGAGGTGTTATATTCATTAAATTGGGATGGAACAGAGGCGAATATCACTTCGGCAACATGGGGTGTGTTATCCGCAGCTTATGTGGTAAAGGACACCGATTCTTTTGTGCCATGGTTTAATTCTGGGAGCGTAGACTTGTCATGTGCTAATGGAACCATACATATAGCATTCAAATATACGGGAAGTGGGCAAGATAATTTTGATGGTGTTTATGAATTGGATGACGTGAGCATTGATTATGTGCCGTAATCTGTAAGCTAAATCGGGGTTTTTTTGTGATACTGGTTTTTTTGAAGCGTTGCATAAACAGGAAAGTGGTCACTATAACCACCTTGATATTTCTTGCCTAAATAGGTTCTAAAAGGTTTCCCTTTATGTTTGCTTTTTAAAAGTTTTAAAAGGTCATCATCAAAAATACTAGCGTATGAGCAACTAAAGGTATTTGGAACTTTTTCATTTTTTTGTAGGCAAAAAATCATTATCATTGGTTTTTAAATCATCACTGATGTAAAAAAGAATTGAATGTCCGTATTCATTCATAATACCATTTTTGTCATTCAGAATGGAGTGA
>CAXBHA010000247.1:0-4828 GCA_963974955.1 uncultured Yeosuana sp.
ATGATATAACTTACCTTTGGATTTCCTTTGATGGATTGCAATTCCCTTGGTGCTAAAACATTTTTCTTGTCCTTAAAATGAAAGTTTCTTTTTGCAAACCTGAAAGCGTTTAGTTCATTTAGATTCCAAATACCTTTTCGAAACAACATATAAATACTATGCGACTGCTTAAAGTTTTTTTTATAAAAGGTGTAAATATCGTTGGTTGAAATAATGACCTTTTCAACCTCATCTTCAAACAAACCTTTAACATTCAAAGGCACAACACCTTGATAACGTAGCGCATTAAATCCAAAATCTAGAGCAGACATTTGTAAGTTTTCATAATCTAAATCAAAACCACCAAAGGTGTCCCAAACCTGTTTCCTGATGGCGAATGCATTTGGGTTGATTCGCCAACTAACCGATTTGTCTAAATTATCAAAATCTTTAGCATACCAAAAATAAACTACTGTTTGATAAATGATTTCAGGAAAAGCATTTTTATAACCTTGGTCTAAACTACTATGCCAAATATCGCCTTCGCCTAATGCTAGTTTGTTAAGCAAGTTTATATTTGGATTGCCTTGGTATAGTAAAATATCGCCGTTTGGTGTAATATGTTCTTTTAAATTTATCAAGATTTTAATAGGGTTTTATAAAATTCAATTGAACGTTTCGCGACCAAATCATGACTAAACTGTTCTATAACTTTTTTTCTGGCAGCCACTCCAAACTTTTTTTGCTTATTTGGATCATCTAACAATTCTATAATTCGCGCTGCATACTGTTTATGATGTGTTGGATGCACTAAAAAACCTTCTTTCGCATCTTTTATCATTTCTGTTGCCCAACCAATATTTGAAGCCACAATAGCTTTTTCCATCGCCATAGCTTCTAACCAAGAAACAGGAAATGCTTCTGCAAAAGAGGGAAACACACAAACCACAGCGTCTTTAATTAAATCTTGAATTTTCGAATAGGCAACAACACCCAAATAGGTTACTTTTTTTATTGCTGACTTACTAAACATAGGTTGCATAAGTTGCCATGTAGAGGTTGAACTCGTTTTAATATCTCCACTATCTTTTCCAACCAAAATCAATTCTACTTGATTATTGGTTTTATGAACAATATTGAATATTTCGGGCAATTCTAAAAGTCCCTTTTTACGAATAAGTGTCCCAAAATAAAGAATATTCAACTTTTCATTAGTCCTTTGCTTTGGCTCAAAAAGTGATGTATCAATGCTATTGGGAATTACAGTAAAATCTCTATTTAAACCAAATAATTTATTAGTTAAATTCCCTGTAAACTTACTTACGCTAATAATACCATCACCCTTTTTAATTGCTCTTTTTTCAAGAAATTTATTTTTATGTTTTACCCTGCGATTATCTAAATAGCAAAAATAAGTATCGCTCCCATGTTCTCTTATAACCATTGGACATTTAGGTTTAATAAACGCTGTGAATCCTGTCCAGTCTACTGTTTCAATAATTTCAATTTTTCCTGTTTTATATAAGAAGTTAATTAATCTTTCTACTTTTTTTTGAGTAAGTATGAGGGATAACCCTTTTACTTTTATGTTTTTTATTTTATAAAAATGAATGTTGTCTTCAATAAAATATTCATCCGTATCTTGTCCGTAAACTAAAATACTAATATTATGACCCAAATGTGTTAAAGCATTTGCTAAACTTAAAATACTGGTGCCAATACCACCAGCATGTCCTGTTTTAGGATGTGGAAATTCGGGTGTTAGGAAGGCTATTTTCATCAGTTTCTGATATTTGTTTTTTATTTGTCAGATGCAATTCACCGTTAAGCATCAGGTAGGCTTCAAGTATTTTTTTGGCTCATTTCATTTTAATATTTCTAAATGTTTTTGCACCATCTTATCAATTGAAAATTTACTTTCAATTAAGGTTCTTGTGTTTTTTGTGATACTTTTTTCTCCTTTAATTATAGAAGTTAATAAGGAATATAGTGCTTTAACATCCTTCGTTTCAAATATAAATCCATTTTCACCATTAATAATAACTTCTAAGTTACCACCGACAGGTGTAGATATTACTGGAACATTTGCTGCCAAACTTTCTAAAATAGACAAGCTAAAACATTCCATGTGTGTTGGTTGAATTAAATAATCATAATTTTGATACAATTCATTTACATTTGACTGGCCTCCTTTAAAATTAAAATTTGATTCAAGATTATATATAGAAACTAGCTGAAACAGCCAATTTTTGTAAGGGCCATCGCCATAAATATCAATCTTTAAATCTGATTTTAAATCCTCAGGCAATAAATGAACTGCGTTAATTAAATCTTGAATACCTTTAGATTCTCTTAAATGTGAAACAACTAAAAATTTAGGATTTAATTTGCTTCTCTCTGTTGTTTTAGAAATGATAGCATCAATTAAAACACCATTATAAATAGTTTGTGTTTTAGGTTTTAAAAAGCTTCCAAAATCCTTTAAAATAGCTTGACTTGTATAATCTGATACGCCAATAAATTGATTGATATGTTTAGAATACAATAAACCTTTTAATCGCTTTTTAATTCGCCTTTTTAACAAATAACCACCTATAGGTCTTGGGTTATGATCTACCACAATTACGTTTGATGTTTGATATTTTTTTATACCTGCAAAAAACGATGTACACAACTCCACAAAATGTGTTATGATGTGAGAATATTGAACCTTTTGGGTTTTAATATGATTAATAAAACTTTGTTCTAAGCTTGTGTTTGAAAAAGGTATGATATTAAATTCATGATACTCTTCATGTGAAGCTTTATTTGGAAAAAACCAATCTATTTTAATTTGATTTTCTTTACACTTTTTATTAAAAGCCCAGAAAAAATAATCCATACCTCCAACGCGACCTTCAAGAAGTTCATAGTTGCAAATAATAGCGATATGTTTTTTATTTACATCCATAGGCTTAAAGCATCAACCAAATGTTTACTAGTCTCTTCTAGAAGCACACCAACTTGTTGTTTAATGAAGTTTTTTCGATTTGCTTTATCTGAATCATTCGTTAAATAATCGGAAATAGCTTGAAGTAATTCTTTTTTAGTTTTAACCACTCTTGTTGACTTACTAGTAACCAAATGTTCGATGTGGGCATATCCTAAAAAACGTTGGTCATCATATAAACCATTTGTTGCATTACCAAAAATAGGGTTAATTACAGGTTTATTAAACAGCATAAAATCTAAACTCATGGTTGAAAGCATGTTGATATTCAAATCGGAATATTCCAGTAATCCTCGTAATTGCTTTACATCTTGAAGTGTTGGAATACGTTGCGACCAAGATTCTTGATGGTTTGCCCGAACCTGTTCCCATTTTGGGAAATTCCATTTAATAAATGGATATTTTTCAACTAAATCTTTAAACCGAATAGGGTCTTCCGCAGGTGATGTTCTAACAATAAAATTTACTGGTTCAATATTATTTTGATGGAAAGCTTCTGCAATGGTTTCAATATATAATTCGTCATTTTTGCTGGTAGAACTGTCACCGCAACTAAAACAAATGGTTTTTAAATTAGGGTCTAACTCAAATTCTGAAATAAAATCTTGCTTAGACATTTTGTATTCGGGCATTATATAAGGCACAAACTGCGGTGTACCAACTACTTTAATTTGATCTTTCTTTATAGATCTATAAAATTGTAATAAATCTTGTTTCATTAAGTCACTCCAAACCAGATAGTAATCAAAATTCGATGCCATTCTGCCTTTTGATGCCAAATTATCCCAACTAAAAATAAACGCTGCTGTTTTTAATTTCCGCTGTTGTGCTGCATATACTAAGGGTGCAATATATGGCGGTCGTTGATGTGTAAAAAACAACAAACTGCATTGTTCGTTTTCTAAAATAGAAGTATATTCATTGGTAATCTTATGATTAGCAAACGTACTATTCTGTAACTTTTGAAATTGTTGAATATTTGATTCTGAATGGAATAATGATGTTAATTTATAAATAAACCGTGTGGCGTATCCTCTGGTAGTTTTTTGTTTAGAGTCATTCGTTTTTAAATTATCCTGAATGCCTAAATTTCCTCTTTGGTGTAATTTTAAATGTGCTGTTTCTTTAGCTTTTCTAAAAAACCACGTTTTAAACGTTTCTTCAAAAGCATCCAATTCTATAACCCGCAAATTGGTATGGGTTTTATAGATGTCTTTTGGCAAACACGATAAAATAACAACTTCATCAAATGCTGTTTCTGTTTGTTTTAAAAAATCACTTAAAACAAAATTTCTAAAACCAACACCATCGGTAATAACTAATCCTAACTTCTTCATTACAATTCTCTAAATTGTTTTTGATGATTTGTTTGCCAAAGCGATTTTAATTGTAATGTTTTTAAAAATTCTTCGGCGCTATTTCCATTTCCAAAATCTGGTTTTTCATTCAAAAAAGAAACTTTTCTAATCTGATTAATACTTTTCAAAATATTTGAAACACTGTAATCTGTATTAATTATAGAATTTGAAAACGCTCTATTATGTTGGCGTGTACCAATATTAATGGTTGGAATTCCATAATAAGGTGCTTCCCTTACCCCTGCACTACTATTCCCAATAATAAATTGAGACTTTTTTAATAAGGTTAAAAAATATTCAAATCTAACGGATGGAAATACTCTAAAATTGGAATGTTTTAAGATGGATTCATAAGACTCTAAAATTGTTTGACTTCCCATATCGTTATTAGGGAAAATTACCACATAGTTTTTGTTGCTTTTTATTAAAGACTCAACAAAGTTTTTGGCATAAAGTGCCATTTGCTGATGCTCGGTTGTTACCGGATGAAACATGGCGATTG
>CAXBHA010000248.1:0-4812 GCA_963974955.1 uncultured Yeosuana sp.
ATGAGGCCATTTCTTTTTACGAAGAATCTATTAGGCTGGAAACAGATAACTTTAAAAAGGCAAGTCTTAACAATAAAATTGGATTAAAGTTAAAAGCTAAAGGCAGCTATGGAAGAGCGAGAGGATTTTTTAGAGAATCACTTAGGCTAAACCCATCTAATGGAAGACCATATTTATCAATCGCAGCCATGTACGCTGCAAGTGCCAACGATTGTGGAGATACTAACTTTAATAAAAGAGCTGTGTTTTGGTTAGCTGCCGATGAAGCTAGAAAAGCGGGAAGACAAGACCCAACTTTAAAAACGGCATCTGCACAAACTGCTGAAAACTATATGTCGAAAGCCCCTACTAAAGCAGATATATTTAGTGCAGGTAATGGAGGAGAAGTAATTAATATTGGTTGTTGGATTGGGACATCTGTTACCGTGCCTAAAATTTAAATGTTAAGCATAAAGACAAATAAGATAGTAGTTATGGTCACAGCAATCGCTGTGACCATTTTTTTTTCATGTAAAAACAACTTGAAGGACGTTCAAAAAATTGGTATTTCTGAAAACGAACCTATTGGTGTTGCCGAAAACATAAATTTGAAATATACCGATTCAGGTAAAATAAAAGCTATTCTATTAAGCCCAAAAATGTTAGACTATTCTAACAGGGACTTTTCCTTTAATGAGTTTACAGATGGAATAAACCTAACCTTATTTGATGAAGATAACCACAAAAGTACTGTGATATCAGATTATGCCGTTGTTTATAACAATACGGATTTAATGGATTTACAAGGCCACGTTATCATTGCAACTTATAGCAAGGACACCCTGTTTGCCGACCAGTTATTTTACGACCAAAAAAAGGAATGGTTGTTCACTAATAAACCAGTTACTTTTAGAACAGGTTCCGATTTAATAAATGGTAACGGCTTTGATTCTGATGCAAAATTCACTAATGCAGAGGTGCTTGAAATAAATGGGATTATTACACTGGAGGAATAAACTAAAAACAATAAAATTCCCATCATTGTTTTTTTAAGTATCTTTGCATAATTAGATTAAAAAATTCCCATGAAAGTTGCTAAATTTTTTCAATTTGCCTATTTGGTTTTCGCAGCATTATTTGTGTATGATGCCTTTGTTAATTGGGGTGAGAATAGAGCTTATATGTCTTTATTGTTAGCCGCAACAGCTGTATTTATGTTCTTCTTCAGACAAAGATTCAATAAACGCTACAAAGATAAGGACAATTCTAACTAAATGAGTCTTGATGTAATTATTATCATTACCTGCTTAATTCTGTCGGCCTTTTTTTCAGGAATGGAGATAGCTTATGTATCTTCAAATAAAATTCATATTGAAATTGAAAAAAAGCAGGATAGCTTTTTGGCCAAAATATTAAGCAAACTTACCGCAAAACCTTCAAAATATATTGCTACAATGCTTATTGGTAACAATATAGCATTGGTTATATATGGGTTTTTTATGGGTGATTTATTGGTAGATTGGTTTCAATCTATGCTTCCATCAAGCTCAACAATTCTAAATTATCTATTTACAGATTTAAGCTTATTGTCTCAAACGATAATATCTACACTTGTTATATTAATTACTGCCGAGTTTTTACCAAAAGTGTTTTTTCAAATTTATTCAAATAGATTAATTAAATTTTTAGCAATACCAGCGTATATGTTTTATTTGGTATTTGGTTTTGTTTCAGACTTTGTCATTTGGATATCAGATATGGTATTAAGACAATTTTTTAAGACAGAAGGAGACCAATTACAACTTGCTTTTACAAAAGTAGAATTAGGAAATTATATTAGTGAACAAATGGAGTCTGTGGAAGCTCATGAAGACGTTGACACTGAAATTCAAATTTTCCAAAACGCTCTTGAGTTTTCCGAAGTAAAAGCACGGGAAGTCATGGTGCCCAGAACGGAAATTATTGCTGTGGAACTCAATAATTCTATTAAAACCTTAAATGCGCTTTTTACAGAGTCTGGATGCACCAAAATATTGGTTTATAAAGATACTATAGATGATATTTTAGGGTATGTACATTCTTTTGAGCTGTTTAAAAAACCCAAGGATATAAAATCAATCGTCCTTCCAGTGGAGTTTGTGCCAGAAACAGTATTAATTAAAGATGTGTTAAGCGTGCTCATTAAAAAGCGAAAAAGCATAGCGGTTGTACTAGATGAATATGGTGGCACTTCTGGTATAATGACAGTAGAGGATATTGTTGAAGAATTGTTTGGCGAAATTGAAGATGAGCACGATACCGTTGATTTAATTGAAGAGCGATTAGACGAAAAGAACTTTCGGTTTTCTGCCCGTTTAGAAGTTGATTATATTAACGAAACCTATAAAATTAATTTACCAGAAGGTGAAAATTATGAAACACTTGGTGGTTTAATAGTCAATCATACAGAAGAAATTCCAATGCAAAATCATGTGGTTGTAATTGATATGTTTCAGTTTACAGTTTTAGAAGTTTCAAACACTAAAATAGACATGGTAGAACTAAGGCTTTTAAAAGAAGATTAATTTCTTAAGAGTAATGTAATTAAAGCGTCTTTCTGCTTTTATTATTAAATAGAAAATAGTATTTTCGCGCACAATATTTTTGATATTAATTTTAATGATACGTTTTAATTAATCGTGTTGTTCGAACAATAACAAACTTAACAAGGTAATGGCCCATAAAGGGTTTATAATAATTTAGTTTACAAATGGCAGTTTTAAATAAAATCAGACAACGTTCACTTTTTTTGATAATAATTATTGCGCTCGCACTTTTTTCTTTTGTGTTGGCAGATTTGTTCAGAAATGGCAATGCACTTACTTCAAAATCCCAGAATATTGTTGGGACCATCAATGGTAAGGATATCACGAGAACCGAATTTTTAGAGAAAGTTGAAGTAGCACAAAAACAATTAGGGCCGAACGCAACCAATACTCAGGTAATGAACAGAGTTTGGGATCAAGAAGTTAGACAAGCTGTCTTGGAAACACAATATAACAAATTAGGGATTTCAGTTGAAAAGGATCAAATGAGGGATTTGTTAAAAACAGCTTTGGCAACAACACCCGAATTTTTAAATGGAGCGGGTTTGTTTGATGAAAACAAGCTAAATGAATATATCATAAATTTAAAAGAAACATCCCCTCAAAGATATCAAGACTGGGTAAGTTACGAGGAATCATTGTCAACAAATGCCTTACAACAAAACTATTTCAATTTAGTGAAGGCCGGATTAACCGGAACACTTGAAGAAGGAAAATTAGAACATCGTTTAGAAGGCAATAAGGTAGATATAAAATTTGTGCAAATTCCATTTTCTTCTATTGTAGATAGTACGATAAGCGTTACAAAATCTGATATTTCAAGTTATATTGAGAAACACAAAAAACAATATCAAGTCGACGCTTCAAGGGATATTAATTATGTGGAATTTAAAGAAGTTGCAACGGTTGAAGATGAGAATGAAATTACAAAAGCTTTAACAGATATTTTAAATGACAAAGATGTTTACAATGAAGCTGCTAAAGCTAATGAAACGGTTTCTGGGTTTTTAAAGACCAATGATAATGAAGATTTTATAAACTCTAATTCAGACATTAAATTTGATAGTCGTTTTGTGTTTAAATCTGCGCTTCCAACAGCGGTTTCCGATAGTATTTTTAACTTGAATGTAGGAGACGTTTATGGTCCTTATAAAGATAACGGATATTTTAAAATTTCTAAATTAATAGCCGTTAAACAAATACCAGATTCTGCAAAAGTAAGACACATTTTAATTCCATTTTTAGGGGCAAATGGCGCCGATCCAGAAGTTAAACTTACCGATATTCAAGCTAAACAAAAGGCAGATAGCATTTTTGCAGTTGTTAAGGCAGATAAATCGAAATTTCCAGATATGGTAAAACGGTTTTCTTCAGATCAAGGAAGTTTAGAGAACGAAGGTCGATACGATTGGCATCCATATAATACAATGGTTCCTGAGTTTAATGATTTTGAATTTGGAGATATTGGAGTTGTAAAAACAGTGTTCGGTTTTCATATCATTGAAATAGAAGGTCTAAAAGATGCACAAAAAGCAGTGCAAGTAGGTACCATTGCTAGAAAGATTGAACCATCGCAAGCCACAATTGATAAAGTGTTTAGAGATGCTTCTAATTTTGAAATTTCATTGGGAAATAAGGATTTTCAAGAATTGGCAACAGAAAACAAATATGTTGTTCGTCCAGTTAATGGTATAAAAGAGTTAGATGAAAACATTCCAGGAATAGGAAATCAAAGACCAATTGTAAGATGGGCATTTGATGAAGAATCTAAAGTTGGAACGATTAAACGATTTGACATTCCTACAGGTTATGCCATTGTTCAACTAGTTGGAAAGCACAATAAGGGATTAATGAGTGTTGAAGAGGCGACAGTAACAGCAATGCCAGCAATTCGTAAAGAAAGGAAAGCCAAACTTATAAGAGATCGAATCAAAGCTAAAAATTTAAATGATTTAGCAGCTGCTGAAAATACAACAGTAAGAATAGCATCGGCAATCAATATGAAGAATCCAACAATTTCAGGAGCAGGAAAAGAGCCAATGGTTGTAGGGGCTGCTTTTGGTTTAAAAGAAGGTGAAACATCAAAACTAATAGAAGGTAACAATGGGATGTATATGGTCGAGGTAACAAAGGCAATTCCTGCGGCCAAGCTGGACAGTTACCAGTCTTTTGCTAATCAAGTTGAAAAGCAAAAGATGAATGTGGTGAACACAAAACTTTATAATGCATTAAAAGAGGCGGCCGAAAT
>CAXBHA010000249.1:0-4811 GCA_963974955.1 uncultured Yeosuana sp.
ATATCTGTATAGAAACGTCTAAAGGGTCTGAACTATTGTGATTAAACCAAAATTCGGTATAATTTACAAAGGGGTTTGGATAATTCAAAACATTATTTATAACCAATGCTTGATCTTTATCATACACAATAAACTGGATCTCAGCTGTTGACGAATTATTATATACATCCCATGCTTTTAAAGTTAACGTGTGAAGTCCAGGCGCTAAATCTCTAAATGGAAAACTCACGATACCCTTTTGATAGTTATCTAATTCCGTTTGATAATAATCATTTAATATATATGGATTGGTTTCATCACCATCTATTATGGCAACAATATCATGTCCTATTCCACTTGCCGTATTAATGCCATTGGCATCTTCCAATTTTACCAATAACGTTGGTGATTCGTTAGTTATACCTCCAGACACGAAGTTTTCGTCGTTCATAAACAAAGAAATTATGGGGCCTAAATCATCCACGGCAGCATTTTCATTTACTCCTCCAATTTTTACAGTATTAATACTAGCCCCTGTTTGGTCCTCTAGAGCAACACCGTTTTTAGCATAAAAACTAACCTTTCCAAATCCAACAGGAATCCCAATATCTTTAGGAACTACAAAATCAAACTCAAATAAACCATTTTTAACGGATGCTTGTCCCCTAAAAATAATCTCTCCAAGTGTCTTGAAATCCAATATTACAAGTTGACCATTTAGCCTTGTACCATCATTGGCTAGCGTTTGCCTATTTATTTCTTTATCATAAATAGTGGTTGATAACGATCCGTTATAATTACTTAATAGATTTCCGCTAATGTCGGTCACTTCTCCTGCTAATTTAATATAGCTCAAAGCTTTTAAGGTATCTGTTGCTTGTCCAATTGGAATGTCATTAATTTTAGTTAGTCTAATATTGGGCTTTGGAAATGCCAGTTTCATGGCGGGGTCTCCTATAAAAAACATTAACCGTTTTTGGCTTACACCAGACACCGCAGGATCTATCTTAGTCAGTCTTAAAGCTTCTGCCATAGTGGGGTACTCATACTCTGAATACGTGTCGTTTGGACCATAAGAAAACAAATATTGTCCCAGCACATTATTTAGATTGACACCTGTTGTGACAAAAACCTGTCTGGTAGTCGTTATTAATCCTATGGCGCCCGCTTCTTTACTCCAATAAGTAAACTCACCAGCAGTTTGCCGTAAAGGGTTATCAAATCTTGTAAATTCACAAGTTACTGTAACGAAACAATTTAGTTTATAATAATTTTTGAAATTTAGTATATCTGGTTTTAAAAGTATTCGCTCACTAGCTAATCCGTCTTCTCCGCCATGACCAAAATAATTAATGACCAAGGCTCCATTATTTACGGCATTTACAATAGCATCTCTAACTTGTGGATAGGTATTGCCACCGGCAGACGATTCTTGTTTATAGGCGTCTGAATGTATTTTAACAACATTCATAAATGGCTTGGATTGACTGACTTGATTACCTAAGTCATCTGTAGTTTGCTCTAATATTCCTTCCCAATCTGCATCCACATCATCAGACACAACCACAAAGTTATCCCTCCAACTGCCGTAGGATTCGGCTCTGTAATACGACTCTATTTTATCAACCAATTCTTTGGCTCTTTGAGGTGTATCGGCAAGGATTCTTCCTACTGCAAGATCTAATTTATCATTAATTGCGAGCGTTCCTTCGTTGGCATCCATCATTCCATAGAAATCATCGGAAACAAATGAATTGGTCAAACTAAAACTATTGTAAGCATGCCATGAAGGCACAATGTTTGTATTATTTTGAATTCTGTCCTTATAGTCAAAAGAACCATCACCAAATAAACAGACATATTTAAGTTTCTTTTCTGGAGCACTGGCATTATCATATACATATTTAATCAAATTTCGTATAGCACCTATGTCTTGATTCCCAGTGCTAAATTCATTATAAATTTCATTTAACCCAATTGCTTTTACATTTAAATTATATTGGTTTCTATCTATTTGAGCTAAACGTTCTGCCTCATTCAACATATTATTTGGGGCAACAATTATATAATCTATATCTTGAAACTCTCCTTGACTATTTAAAAAGATTGTTCCTTTGATGTTTTGATTAGCTACCGACGTATTGGCATCTCTTTTTGGTTCAAACAAATCAGATGTCGTTACAGTAACGTATTGCCTTAAAGTTCCAAGAGTTGAAGTAAAACGGAGATTAGATTCGTTATCAGAATTAATAAGATTAGTTACATTGTAATTATCAGTAACATCCCAGATTTCAGAAATCTGTGCAGCATTGGTTATGGTATATTGACCAATACCTGAGTTTAATGCAACATCTTTATTTTTAAATTGAAATTGTTTCCCTAGAAAATTTAAGGCTCTAGTTCCTTCAATAGAAATATAATCTAAATAAGCCAAGGCACTTGGGTTTCCTGAGTTATCAAAATTAAGATTTACAGCAATATTTGGCAAATTTACATTTACATTTCCATTAAATGAGGATTCGTTAGCTACTGTGGGATCTGATGCGCCAGGAAAGTTAAATGTTGTTAACGAACTGCCATTTACATTAAGTTGCATGGAACTTTGGCTAGAGGATGCTACGGCTGTATAAACCTTAAGATATATTGGTTGCGCTGTAACTAAACCTGAAAAATCAAAGTTAAACGTCTTATTGTTTTCTATATCAAAACGGTCACCAAACCAACGTCTGCCTTCGGAAGCAATATTGTAGTCATCAAACTCGTGAAACTGGTAATCTTGATAGGTGGTTATATTCATATCAATAGTCCCAGTAGGTTGAACAAATGACTGAATACGTTTACCAAATCCAGGACTTATATTTATAAAGTAATATGTTTTATCTGTATAACAATTTATATTAGTATTACTTTCTGCCTGATATCCCTTTGGGCCTTTGGCATAAAATAAAATATAATCATCGGCGTTAAAAACACCATCTTCTTCTCCTACAATTTTAATGGCATTTTCTTGAATATCGATCGGATAGGCGATGCTGTTCAAATATGGAATCATATATCCCCCATTTCCATAAAGTTTAATATTACGGGGGTCTACACTATTCACATTAACTCCAATCTGCTGTAAAAAACTTCTTGTAATTTTAAAAACGCCAGTTGTATCAATATAAAAACGGTGCCATTCTCCCGAATTCAAAACAGAATTTGAAATGACTGCTGCAAGTTTACTGCTCTTATTTAACAACCCTCTACTACTGGATGGTACTGTGTTATAATTCAATGTAAAGGAAATAACTTTTTTATATCCATTTAAATCTTTTATAATTGGCGATACATAAAAAAACGCGAATTGCTTATTTCTGGCAGTTGAATTTTTTAATTGGAAATTTAATTTATTTGGAATTTTATTTAAATCCAGGTCCTTTAATTCACTAACAGATATATTCGCATAGGTCACATTGGTTAAACTGGCATTTGAGTCATCAATTACGCCATTTATTTCCCATTGAGCTACAAACCGTATTCCATGATCAACATCGTAACTAAAATTTTCATTATTAAAAGACGGAATTTTCATGGAATAACTCCCCGTTGAGATTGTTTGGGAATCCTCCCAAATAATATCGTAGCTCTTTTGTTGAGAAAAGATAAAAAAGGGAATAAATAGTGTATAAAGTAAAAACCTCTCTTTCATTGTTTAGTTAAACGCCATTAATCTTCTGTTATTATTAAAAAAAAAGCAATTTTAAAAACCGATTCAAAAATACAATAATATTTTACTAAAATAAGCGTTATTACAACACAAAACGATGGCTAAAAACAGTAAAATCATCGTTGTAATGATTAAAAAATAGGGTGAAATGCACTTTTTTTTGATGAAAATGCGAAAAAACGCTTGCAGTATTCGGTTTAATTCTTATATTGCACCACCAAAACATATTAGCTTACTTAAACCTATGGATATGAAAAAAGTATTAGCATTCAAGACTTTGTTAGTCCTGACGTTATCTTTAGCCACAATTAGTTGTAAAAAATCAACGAGTTCTAAGAACAGTTCGAGAGCGACCGGATGGCAAATTAACGATAAAGAAGGTGGTTTTCAATATAACACCAACTTTGAAGAACAAGAAACTTCTCCCGGATTAGTTTTTGTGGAAGGAGGAACTTTTACGAAAGGCAGAGTTCAAGACGATGTGATGCATGATTGGAACAATACACCAAATCAGCAGCACGTTCAGTCATTCTATATGGATGAAACTGAAGTTACCAATATGATGTATTTGGAATATTTAGACTGGATTAAGCGCGTTTATCCGCCTACAGACGAAAATTTCAGGGCCATTTACAATGGTGCCCTACCAGATACACTGGTTTGGAGAAACCGTTTAGGTTTTAATGAAGTTATGACTGAAAATTATTTACGTCACCCAGGTTATGCAGAATATCCTGTAGTTGGTGTAAGCTGGATTCAAGCCGTTGAATTTGCAAATTGGAGATCGGACCGAGTTAATGAACTTAATTTAGAAAAAGCAGGGTACTTAAAAAGAGATGCCAGAATAACAGACGTTACAGCTGAATCTAATTTTAATACGGACACTTATATTAGTTCTCCTACATCAACTTATGGTGGTAATGAAGAAGTTATCAATGCCGAAGGGCGCAATAAAAGAAATGTAAATGTTGATGCCGACGGTAATGAAACTAATATTTATGCTACTCGTGAAACTGGAATCATTTCACCAAAGTACAGGCTACCAACAGAAACAGAATGGGAGTATGCTGCGTTAGGTCTTAGTGAAATTCGCAGTTATAATTTATACCGTGGGAAAAAGAAA
>CAXBHA010000250.1:0-4793 GCA_963974955.1 uncultured Yeosuana sp.
TCCGTAAAATTAATTCCGCTTATATTTTTGCCCTTATTTTTTCAAAAGCTAAATCGGAAAAATAGTATTGTGTTTTACACATTGGTTGGTTTGATGACCATTGTTCTTTTTGCTCCTTTTTATTCTGCCCAATTTATAACAAATTATATGCAAACCGTTGCCCTATGGTTTCAAGATTTTGAGTTTAATGCCAGTTTATACTACATAGCTAGAGAAATAGGATATCTGTTAACAGGTTATAATGAGATTGGCATCATTGGGAAAAGCATTCCGATAATCGTTATTTTATTCGTTCTTCTTATCGCTTTTTTTAGAAAAAACAAAACCACCATCGAATTGATAACAAGTATGTTGTTTGTGTTATCGTTTTACTATTTTACAAGTACTACGGTACATCCTTGGTATATTGCAACCCTTTTAATATTATCAATATTCACGAGGTATAAATTTCCTTTAGTTTGGAGTTTTGTAGCCATATTAAGCTATTTAGCATATGCCAACCCAAATAATACAGAAAACCTTTGGATTATTGGTGTTGAATATGCCTGTGTTTATAGCATATTTATTTGGGAAGTCATTTTAAACAGAAAAGCTATGGTTTTAAAATCATAGCTTTTCATTTATTTTTCAAAAATAGCATCCAGTTTTTTAAAGCATTTGAATTCCAGTAAATATCCATTTGGATCTTTTACAAAAAATGACATATGCTCTCCTTGTTCTCCTTTTAGATAGGTTGATTCGGTTACTAAATCCAACTTTAAACCTTGAAGTTTTGCGTAAATTTTTTTCCATGTACCAAAGTCCACAATAACACCAAAATGAAATGATGGTAATATTTTACCTTCAAAGATATAATTAGGATTATTAAAACTGAATTTCGCTTTTATAAATGTTAATTGATGACCAAATAAATTTACGTCAATCCAATTTTGTGCATTTCTCCCAAAAGTAGCACCAATGTTTTCTGTATAAAAATTTTTAGTTTCTTTTATACTTAAACACGGCAATGACATGTGAAACGGTGTGTTCATAGCAATAGTATTACAGCGGTTTTAGGCTTTCTATTCTGTAAATTACAAAATCTTCCTCAGAATCTTCAATTACTTCAACAAAAGATACTCTAAATGATTTGCCAACTAGACTTTTGTCATTTTTCAAATCAAATTGCTTCAATGCTCTTGGGTGGACTTCTTCAAAAATCATGTCTTCCCCACTTTCAAACAAAAACTTAAAATAACCGTCTTTGTATGATAAAAAAACAGCTTCAATCATTTCGCTTTATTATTAATCCAAATCCATTTCTTCCGATTCTTCATCGGCTTCTATCTCTGGATCCTGGATAGCATCTGGATCATCATCATCAAAATCTTCATAATCATCCTCATCATAATTCTCCATAGTCTTTACTAATTTGGTACTTACCTTTATGAGGTATTTAGTGTCTTCAGTATTAACTTCAACAGCTTCAACCAGTTCATTTTTAGCGTTTCTAAAGGTTATAATATGCTCTTCATCATAACCATCGGGATATTTTTCAACCAACAGGCCTAAAATTTCAGGAGTTAGTTTTTTAAAGTCTACGATAACACGTTTAAGGTTGTCTCTTTTATTCATAATTACATATCTAATAAGTAGGCAAAAATAAGCGGAGCAACAATGGTTGCATCACTTTCAATTATAAATTTTGGTGTATTAATATCCAGTTTTCCCCAAGTTATTTTTTCATTTGGTACAGCACCAGAATACGATCCATAACTTGTTGTTGAGTCACTTATTTGGCAAAAATAACTCCAAAATGGCGTGTCTGTTCGTTCCATATCTTGGTATAACATGGGTACAACACATATAGGAAAATCACCCGCTATACCACCTCCAATTTGAAAAAAACCAATACCATTTTTTGAATTATCGGTATACCAATCCGCCAAAAAAGCCATGTATTCAATGCCCGATTTCATAGTACTTGCTTTAAGTTCGCCTTTTAGTACATAGCTTGCAAATATATTTCCCATTGTACTATCTTCCCATCCAGGAACAATTATAGGTAAATTTTTCTTTGCGGCAGCATACATCCATGAGTCTTTTAAATCGATTTCATAATAGTCTTCAAGCACACCAGATAATAACATTTTATACATAAACTCATGAGGCAAATAGCGTTCTCCCTTATCATCAGCATCTTTCCATATTTTAAAAATATGTTGTTGCAATCGTCTAAAAGCTTCGTGTTCTGGAATACAAGTATCTGTCACCCGATTTAATCCTTGTTCAAGTAAATCCCATTCTTCTTGAGGCGTTAAATCGCGATAATTAGGCACCCGTTTGTAATGTGAATGTGCCACAAGATTCATAATATCTTCTTCGAGATTTGCTCCCGTACATGAAATAATTTGAACTTTATCTTGGCGTATCATTTCTGCAAAAATCTTCCCTATTTCAGCCGTACTCATGGCTCCTGCAAGCGACACTAACATTTTAGAACCTTGGTTTAATTGCGCTTCATAGGCCTTTGCCGCATCAACAACGGTGGCTGCATTAAAATGCAAATAATAGTTCTCAATAAAATTGGAAATTGCGCCCTTAGTATTCTTCATCATCATCAAATTTAGAATTATTGTTTTTTTGATTTATACCTTCATGTGAATTATCATAGTCATCATCAATATTTTCTTCCACAAACTTATAACTTAACATTTTATTATAAAGTCTTGCAGCTAAAAAATCTGATGATGCATTAGAACTGTTTGGACATAGGCCAACCAAATCGAACCCTACAACATTTTTTTCTTGAAATAATTTGTTTAAAAATTCCAAAGTTTCATACCAAAACAATCCGCCTGGCTCTGGATTGGCAACCGATGTCATGATTGAAATATCTAAAGCCGACAAATCAAATGTAACATATACATTATCTGTCATCTGGTCGATGGCAGAATCCATCCACGTATCATCAACAGCCATATCATGTGCAAAATAGATTTTCTCTTCGTCCACCACTGTTTTTTCCATGATATTCATAGAACGAATGCCTACTTGAATGAGGTTCGTGTTTTGACTTGCTTCATAAAGTGCACACTTTTGGTGCAAAGAAGTGCCCTGATAGGTTTTTAATAAGTTTGCATGTGCATCAATGTGAAGCACCGTTAAACTGTTAAAACATTCATTAAAAGCGCGAATAGCGCCAATAGATATGGCGTGATTGCCACCAATAAGCGTAACAAACTTATTCTTTTTTATATATTTTTTTGCCGATTGATGCACAGCATTAACCATAACATCTGCCGATGCCGTTTCTAATACAGAATCTGCTAAAAACACCCCTTGTTGATACACTTCGGTATCTGTTTCAACATCGTAAATGGTTATGTTCTCTGATGCATTTAAAAAAGCTTCTGGGCCTTTTTTAGCTCCTTTCCCAAAAGGAGATGTTCCCTCATAAGGAACTGGAATTAATACAATTTTTGATTGCTCTAACTTAGAAAATTCTTCTGGAATTCCTGCGTACGTTTTATTGTCCATTATAACCTAAAATTTTAAGTAAGTCTTCACTTTTTTGTTCTTCACTAAATAATTCTTGAGTAAGATTTCCTTGCTCGTCCCTATCAATTAAAATATGTTTTGGAGCAGGAATTAAGCAATGCTGTAATCCGCCAAAACCACCAATGGTTTCTTGATACGCCCCCGTATTAAAAAAGCCAATATACAACGGCTTTTCCCTATTATATTTTGGCAAATAAATAGCGTTCATATGTTGCTCACTGTTGTAATAATCATCACTATCGCAGGTCAGACCACCTAAAAGAACGCGCTCATAGCTATCGTTCCATCTATTAATTGGCAACATAACAAATCGCTTATTGATGGCCCATGTGTCGGGTAATGTTGTAATAAACGATGAGTTGATCATATTCCATTTCTCACGGTCATTTTGTTGCTTTTGATAGAGTACTTCATAAATAGCGCCTCCACTTTCACCAACCGTAAAACTACCAAATTCTGTAAATATATTTGGAACCTTCACTTCTTCCTCGTCACAAACAATCTTGATTTGGTTAATTATTTCATCCACCATATACTCATAGTCAAAATCAAATGCCAACGAGTTTTTAATAGGAAACCCGCCACCAATATTTAAACTATCCAAAGATGGACAAATCCTTTTTAAACTTGTATATACTTTTAAACATTTTGATAGTTCATTCCAATAGTAAGCATTATCTCTAATGCCGGTATTAATAAAAAAGTGTAACATTTTTAACTTCACTTTTTTATTGTCTTTAACTATTTTATTGTAAAAAGGTACGATATTTTTATAGCCTATGCCCAGCCTTGACGTATAAAATTCAAATTTTGGCTCCTCTTCTGAAGCTATTCTAATACCAATATTGAATTTCCCGTTTATTTCTTCAGATAATAAATCGATCTCTTCATAATTATCAATAATTGGGATACAATTTTTATGACCGTTATTAATTAACCGCGCTATATTTGATACATATTGAGCACGTTTAAAACCATTGCTGATTACATAAGTATCCTCTGTAATCTTGCCTTCTTTTTTTAAATGCTCCACAATATCAATATCAAAGGCCGAAGATGTTTCTATATGGATGTCATTCTTCAAGGCCTCGTTTAAAACATGCTTAAAATGAGAGCTTTTGGTACAATAACAATAGTTGTATTTTCCCTTATATTTATTGTGCTTAATAGCTTTTTCAAACCACCCTTTGGTTCTATTGATATTATTGGATATTTGAGATCAGCTCTCACCAAGGAGAGTTAGCAAACATTTT
>CAXBHA010000251.1:0-4730 GCA_963974955.1 uncultured Yeosuana sp.
AACCATAAAATCTTTATTTAAGGCTGTATTCAATTTGAATTCATTCAAAGGAAGAAACCCTATGCGTTCATTCATTTTATTAAGAACGTGTTGAAAATCAAATGAAGGGTTTAGTCCAGCAAATAATAAAGAGCCCCATCGTTTTAAAGGAAAGGTATGCAGATTATCACAAGGTCTTGGAAAATCTTTAGCCTTCTGAAAATCAGGCATATGTTCAAAATCTCCTTTTAGATTAAATCGTCTTCCGTGATAGTTGCACGTCAGTTTTTTTGCAGAACCAGCTTTTAAAACCACTAAATTTCCCCGATGCGTACAAACATTGGTTAAGCAATGTATTTCATTATTGGTATCTTTTGTGAGTAGTAAAGGCTCGGTTAAGTAGTTGTCTAATAACACAAAGGGATAAACACTATGAGCCGTTGGCGCCAAGTTTTCATCACCTATCCACTGCCAGGTTTTTAAAAATATTTTCTCTTTTATGGTATCAAAAACCTTTTGATCTTTATAAAATAAAGCAGGTAAGGTTTCTGCTTTTGTGATGTCTGCATTAATTTTAAATTTCATTCACTATAAATTGTATATTTAAACACCATTAAATTAAAGTAAATATTATTAACTAACTAACAAATATGTATTCATGAGTAAAGAACCTGAAAAAATTGGATTGATAACCACGACATCACTAGTCATTGGAAACATGATTGGTGTGGGCATTTTTGTGTTGCCGGCCGCTTTAGCCTCATATGGTAGCATAAGTCTCGTGGGTTGGCTTTTTACATCTGCTGGTGCCATTGTTTTGGCAATGATATTTAGTAATTTAAGTAAAATTATTGTCAATAAAAGTGGAGGTCCTTATGCCTATTCCAGAGCAGGTTTTGGTGATTTTTTAGGCTTTTTAGTTGCCTGGGGTTATTGGATAGCTACATGGGTGAGTAATGGTGCTATTGCGATCGCCATTGTAGGAGCCTTTACTTTTTTCTTTCCTATATTAAAGACTAATTCATTATACTCCATAACATTGGCGCTTTCTTTAATTTGGTTTTTTACTTGGATAAATTCAATGGGAGTAAAGACGTCAGGGAAAACACAGGTAATTACAACGGTTTTAAAATTGTTACCTTTGGCTTTTGTTATTTTAGTTGGATTCTTCTTCTTTGATATTAATAATTTTCCGGCGTTTAATTTAACGGAAAATAGTGATTTCGCTACATTTCCTGCGGTTGCAGCACTTACTTTATATGCCTTTATTGGGATTGAGAGTGCAACAATTCCAGCTGAAAATGTGGAAAACCCAGAAAAAACAATTCCTAAAGCTACCATGTTGGGGACTATTATTACAACCATATTTTACATTTTGTGTACCGTTGTTTTATTTGGGATTTTACCTGTTGATGATTTAAAAATTTCCGCAGCTCCATTCGCTGAGGCCGCTAAACTTATAGCTGGTGATTATGGTGGATATTTTGTCGCTATTGGGGTTGTTATTTCTGGATTAGGAGTTTTAAATGGATGGATTCTAATAGTGGGGCAAATGCCCATGGCTACGGCCAAGGATAATTTATTCCCAAGAATTTTTAAAAGGGAAAATAAAAATGGGGCTCCTGTTATTGGTTTAATAATAGGAAGTCTCCTATCTAGTTTTGTCATGCTAATGAATTATACTCAAGGGCTTGTTGAGCAGTTCACATTTATAGTAGAGATTACAGTGCTTTGTACCTTAATCCCCTATTTGTTTACGGCAGCCGCCTATGTTTTAATCATTATTGAGAAAAAATTGCATGCTAATAGTTGGGTTAAAACCTTTGTTTTAGGTGGTCTGGGATTTGCTTATTCCCTGTGGGCCATTTATGGTTCTGGATCAACCATGGTGTTTTATGGTTTTTTTCTTTTATTAATTGGAATCCCATTTTATTTGGTGATGCAATGGAATAAACGTGAAAAATAAATGAAAACAACACATCATTCGGAATATTTAAAATTGCAATCCATTTACATAAAGACAGCTCATGATGCATTTGTTTCCCAAGAGCTATTAAATACACAATGGCAATCACTGAACTATCTATCGAATCCAAATTTTAAAAAGTCGCTTGAAGAATACCAAAATTTTCAATCCTTACTGAAGGAGCAAAACGTTATAGTTCATCAGTTCCCATTTGATGAATCTGTTACTATAGATTCTATTTATTGCAGGGATGCAACCATTGCTACTAATTTTGGGATGATTTTGTGTAACATGGGTAAATCAGGTAGAATTAATGAACCGACATCCCAAAAAAACAAATACCTTAAAAGCAATATAAAGATTCTTGGGGAAATAAAATCCCCTGGGACTCTTGAAGGTGGCGATGTTGCCTGGTTAGATGAAAGGACGTTGGCTGTTGGCCATACCTATAGAACAAATGACGAAGGCATCTTGCAATTAAAACAATTGCTTGAGCCTAATGGGATAGAGGTTATGGTGGTTGATTTACCGCATTACAAAGGACCGTCGGATGTCTTTCATTTAATGTCTATTTTTAGTCCTGTTGATACAGATTTAGCGGTTGTCTATTCTCCGTTGATGCCTATTAAATTTAGAAACGAACTTATAAATAGAGGGTTTCAATTAATTGAAGTTCCCGATGAAGAATTTGAAACTATGGGTTGTAATGTGCTGGCAGTTGCTCCCAGACGTTGTATTATGGTTGCTGGAAACCCTAAAACCAAAGCATTTCTTGAAACTGCTGGTTGTGATGTAAAGGTCTATAAAGGTGAAGAAATTAGTGTTAAAGGAGGCGGCGGTCCAACCTGTTTAACACGACCACTTTTGAGATTATATTAGCTACATTTTTACATAGAAATCTTTAGTGAGATTGATATACTCTTCGGTGTATTGATGCCTTTCGGTTTCAATTATTAAGTCCTTTATTTCAACGGCGGTTTTAAGGAAGGAAAACTCTAAAAGACTGCGTTTTAATTCAGAAGTAGGATTGCCTTTTACGTGTAGAATTCTGTTAGGAAATAAACTGATTTTAGAAGCTAAAAAAATAAAGTTTTCTTCTTCCTTAAATGGAATAATAACCGAAAAGATACCATTATTGGATAGTGATTTTGAAACCCCTTCAATCAATTGCTCAAAAGTCAGAGTGTTTTGAAACCTAGCTTTTTTTCGTGCATCAGATATTACATTCTCTCCCTTTGGGAGAGATGGCGAAGCCAGAGTGGGCGAATAGAAAGGAGGATTCGAAATAATAAGATCGTGTGTGTCTTCAATTTCATCCACAAATTCATCTAAAGATACGTGGTAACAAAATAAACGGTCACACCATGGAGATTGCTCAAAATTGTCTATGCATTGTTCAAAGGCGTCATCATCAATTTCAATAGCATCAATAAGTTCTGCAGGACAGCGTTGCGCAAGCATTAAAGCTAAAATACCAGTTCCTGATCCAATATCGAGAATGGTAACGGGGTTGTTGTTTATTGAAGTCCAAGCACCTAACAATACAGAATCGGTGCCAATTTTCATAGCGCATTGATCTTGATTGACTTCGAATTGTTTGAATTTAAAAACGGACATGTCTTGTATCTTTAATCTAAAAGCGAAGCGGTCTTCAGTCTATTCAAGGTATAAATCAATCAAACCTTCTGGTGTATTTACCAGGATATTTTTTTTCTTTCTATCAACAGTGACAATGAATTCGTCAATAATAGGAATTAGAATTTCCTTTCCGTCTTTTTCTGTTTCAAACAAGGCTTGAGCAGTTGTGTCATTAACACCTCTAATAGTTCCTATATGTCCATGCGTTTTATCTTCAATAGTAAAGCCAATCACTTCATGAAAATAGAATTTGTTGCCTTCCAGTTTTGGTAAAAATTCCAAAGGTAAGTAAACATCACTTTTTAATAAAGAATCGGCATCAGCCTCGGTGGTTACATCTTCAAATTGTACCCGTAACAAATTAGATTTATGCAATTGGGAACTTTCAATAAAAAAAGGAATAAACGTGTTTCTATAGTCGATAAAAACAGCATCTAAGCCTTCATAGAGTTCCGGCTGGTCTGTTTCTAATTTAATAAGTAGCTCACCATTAAAACTGTATTTCCTAACTATTTTGCCCAGAAAAAAGCAATCTTCTATCTTCATAATATTTTGAAATAAAAAACTCCGATAAAGCTATCGGAGTTTAAAAGTATAAAAAATAATTTTTTTATTCTTCAGTTTTTGTTTCAGGAGTTTCTTCAGCAGGAGCTTCAGGAGTTTTTTCAGCTACGGACTCTATAGCTTCTACAACAACATCTTCAGTCGTAGCCTCTTCAGAAACGTCTGCAACAGTTTCTTCAACGGTTTCTGCTTTTTCTTCCTCAACAGCTTCTTCTACAATAACAGCTGCGGCAGCTCTTGCTTCATTTACAACTTTTTCAGCTTCTAAAGCTTTAGCTTTAGCATCTTCTTTAGCCTTGGCTAAATTTTCAGCTTTAGTACCAACTTGAGAACCTTTTTCATCTAACCAAGCATTGAATTTTGCCTCCGCTTGTTCTTCAGTTAAAGCACCTTTTCTAACACCACCAGCAAGATGGTTTTTTAGTAAGGCTCCTTTGTAAGATAAAATAGCTCTTGCAGTATCGGTTGGCTGTGCACCATTTTGTAACCATGTTACTGCACCATCAACGTTTAATTCAACCGTTGCTGGGTTTGTGTTTGGATTGTAAATACCTAATTTTTCTAAGTATTTACCATCTCTTTT
>CAXBHA010000252.1:0-4726 GCA_963974955.1 uncultured Yeosuana sp.
CTATTATATTAATGATAAGCTTTTCAGTGTTTCCGCAGCAAGGAAAACAAAAAAGAGCAGATACCTTATTTAATAAATTTTCGTTTGTAAAGGCAGCTCAGGTTTATAGAGAGCTTATTGATAATAATTATAACAGGGATTATGCAACACGCCGTTTAGCCGATTGTTATGCCTATTTAAGAGATCCAAAAAATGCTTCTAGATACTATAAAAGTGTCGTCAAACAAGAAAATGTTCCAATTGAATATTATTATAGTTATGCCCAATCGCTAAGAGGCATTAAAAACTATAAGGAATCTCGTATTTGGCTGGAACGATTTAAAGATTCTGGTGGTGTAGTTAATTCCAACGATTTTTCTAAAGACGTCAACTTTATAACCAGTATATTTAACGCAAAACAGCAGTACTTTTTGGATAGAGTTAGATTTAATTCCAAGTTTAGTGATTTTGGTGCTTTTGAATTTAATGGAAACATTTACTTTGCTTCTTCAAGAGATGAAGGTGTTTCGGTGAAGCGCCTTTATGGCTGGAACGAGCAACCATTTCTTGATATTTATGTGACCGCTGTTGGAAGTAAAAAAGTTGACCATACATCAAAATTAAGAGGTGAAGTCAATTCAATTTATCATGATGGCCCGGTAACCATTACCAAAGATGGAAATACCATGTATTTTTCTAGCAATAACTATAAAAACAATATTGAAGGTCGTGACAAAAAAGGGCTCATCAATATGAAAATATACAGAGCAACCCTAAAAGATAGTGTATGGACAAATGTTGAAGATCTTTCAATAAACAGTAGCGATTATTCCACACAGCACGCCGCTCTTAATACCAATGATACTAAATTGTATTTTTCTTCAGATAGACCTGGCGGTTTTGGTGGTTCCGATATTTATGTTGTAGACATTAATCCGAACGGAACGTTGGGAACGCCTACAAACGTTGGAAATATTGTGAATACTGACAAAGCTGAAGGATTTCCATTTATCAATAACGAGGAAACTTTATTCTTTTCTTCAGATGGCCATGAAGGGTTAGGTTTACTTGATATTTATGGCACAATTAAAGGAGATAATGATGAAATAGTTGATGTGATAAACCTGGGGATCCCTATCAACTCCAATAACGATGATTTTTCGTTCACCATGAATCCTAATGGAATTACGGGATACTTTGCATCCAATAGGCAAGGTGGTCGAGGCGATGACGATATTTATGCCTACCATAGAGTTCCAACTTTACAAGTTGAAGGTGTTGTAACCGATGCCATTAACACCAAACCAATAGCGAATTCAGTCATAACCTTATATGATGACAAGGACAATAAAATTGCTTATATGGTAACTGATGAAAATGGCTATTTCCAAATAAACATTGATAGAAATAAGGATTATAAAATTGTTGCGGGCCAAACTAAATATATTGATGACTACAGAGCTTTTACATCCAAACATTTGCAAACCGAGTTAACGTCAATTACAGCAAATCTGTTATTAAATCCTGTACAGGATGTTGTAAAACTGGCAGAATTAAATACGATTTATTTTGATTTTGATAAATATGCCATTAGAAAAGATGCCGCTTTAGAATTAGATAAAATAGTTAATATGATGCAGAATGTATATCCAGATATGATAATTCGTATTGAATCGCATACAGATTCTCGAGGTACACGATCTTATAATGATAAATTATCTATTGATAGAGCGAATTCTACTTATGAGTATTTAATCTCAAAGGGAATCGATACGTCTAGGATTACGGAGCATGAAGGATTTGGAGAACGCCGTTTAACCAATGGTTGTGAAGATGGTGCCAAATGTGAAGAAAAACAGCATCAACTTAATAGACGAACTCAATTTATTGTGGTTAAAATGGAATAAACAAGAAAAAAGAAACGTACCCTACACTTAAAAATACCAAGGTGTTTTTAATTAAAAATAATACCCCATGAAATCAATAAAATACATACTTGTTTATAGTGTATTGCTCATAAACTTTACTGGATTTGGACAATACGGAAGGCAAAAAAAAGCCGATAATTTATTTAATAAATTTTCATTTGTCAATGCGGCCGAAAGCTATAAAACGCTTATTGAAAATGATTATAATACAGATTATTCTATAAGACAATTGGCCGATTGCTATGCGTATATGCGAAATCCTGATAGTGCTGCAGTTTACTATAAAAAAGCCGTTGAGAACAACAATGTTCCAATAGAATATTATTATAAATATGCGCAAGCTCTTAGAGGCATAAAAGACTATAAGGCGTCGCGTATTTGGTTAAAAAAGTTTGAAGTTGCAGGTGGTACTCTTAATAATAATCAATTTGCTAAAGACATCGATTTTATAAACAGCATCTTTAATGCCAAACCACAATATGTTATAAAACCAGTAAACTTTAATTCGAAATTTAGTGATTTTGGTGCTTATGAATATGACAATAAAATATATTTTACCTCCTCACGGAACGAAGGTGTATCTACCAAGCATATTTATGGGTGGGATGGCCAGCCTTTTTTAGATGTATACGTAAAAGACAAAAACAGCAAAGACAGTATTGTAAATAATAAATATAAAATTAAAGGTAAAGTAAACTCGATCTATCATGATGGCCCAGTTACCATAACTAATGATGGTAAAACCATGTATTTTTCAAGAAACAATTTTAACAATAATGTCCTTGAAAAGGATAAAAAAGGGATCAGTAACTTAAAAATTTATAAAGCAACCTTAATCAATGACGCTTGGACCAATATAGAAGAGTTACCTTTTAATAGCGATGATTATTCAATGGGGCATCCTGCATTGAACAGTGATGGCACAAAACTCTATTTTGCATCCGATATGCCCGGTAGTATTGGGGGTTCAGATATTTATTATGTATATATTAATTCCAATGGGACTTTTGGAAAACCCCAGAATTTAGGAAATGTTGTAAATACCAAAAAAAACGAAGTGTTTCCTTTTATAAATAATGAAGGCATCCTATTCTTCTCTTCTGATGGTCATCCTGGATTAGGATTATTGGATGTGTTTGCTACTCTTTCAGATAAAAACGATACCATCGTAAGTGTTTTAAACTTAGGGGTTCCTGTTAATTCAAGTAAAGATGATTTTTCGTTTTTTATGAGTGCTGACGGCGTTAATGGTTATTTTGCTTCAAACCGAGAGGGTGGTGTTGGTAGCGATGACATCTATGCATACGAAAGAATCTTACCATTGCAAATTGAAGGCATTGTTACCGATGCTATTAATAAAAAGCCAATCATCAATGCAACTATAACATTATTAGATGCTGGTGGCAATAAAATTGCAGATGCCCTAACAGATGGCGATGGTCATTATGAAATTAATATTGATAGAGATTCTGATTATAAAATAGTCATTCATGAATCGAAATATAATGACGATGCCAAACTTGTAACATCAAAAAACATTGATAAAACAACAAGAAGTATCATTGCGGACTTTTCTTTAAATCCTATTCTAGATATTGAAACCATAGCCGAATTAAAAACAATTTATTTTGATTTTGATAAATTCAATATTAGAAAGGATGCTGAACTGGAACTATACAAAATAGTAAACATGATGGTTAATACATATCCAACTATGATCATCAAAATTGAATCTTACGCCGATTCTAGAGGAACCAAAATATTTAATGATTGGTTGTCTCAACAAAGAGCGAAATCAACATTCGACTATTTGGTATCAAAAGGTGTAAATCCAGAAAGAATTTTAAAATATGAAGGTTTTGGTGAACGCAAATTAATTAATGGATGTGACGGAACTATCCGTTGTACAGAAAAAGAGCATCAATTAAATAGACGGACCGAGTTTATAGTTATAAAAATGAAGCAATAAATCCTATATTAAATTAAAAAACAGGTAATAAAATTACCTGTTTTTTTTTTGGTTGGTTAGCTATCAATCCTTTTTTGATCTGTTCATAAATAAGGAAATCAGGTAAATATATACTATTGCTTTATTATTCTTATTAACAAATGTTAATAAACTACATCGGCTAAATTTTTTCGAATTCTACTTAACTGGACAGGAGTTATACTCAAATAAGAGGCTATATGATATTGTGGTATAAGTAAATCAATATCTGAAATTTGCTTCCTAAGCTCCAAATAACGCTGTTTAGCATCCATCGAGATTAATTGAAGATGCCGTTCCTCGTACTTTATAAAAACCTGTTCTACAATTCTATTGTACAAATTGCTTATTGCAATATCAAGTTTACAAAGGTTAATTAATTCATCGAAATCTATCTCATAAACCTTACATTCTGTAAGCGATTCATAGATTAGTTTAGATGGTTCATTTTTAATTAATGCCGAATATGATCCTACAAAACTCATTGGCATAAAAAAGTTCTTGTTAAATTCTTTACCCGATTCTGTTGGCAAATAAACACGCATTAAGCCCTTTACAAGCATATAAATTTTAGAAGGCGTTTCGCCAATTTTCGCTATTTGTATATGTGGCCCAAGGCTTTTAAATGTAGAAATCTTTTTAAGCTTCTCAAAAGCTTCGCCTGAAACATTAATAAATGAGTTTAAATAAGAGAGATTTGTATTCAAATTAGTGTCAAAACATTGAAGCAATTACAAGAACGATGTAATTTACATTAAAATTGTAAGAAATAAAAATAAATTTGAATGTCCGTATTCATTCATAATACCATTTTTGTCATTCAGAATGGAGT
>CAXBHA010000253.1:0-4723 GCA_963974955.1 uncultured Yeosuana sp.
ATGGCAATAAAATGGATTTTTCCACTTGTAGCAATTATTGAAATCATTGGAGGTGCTTTAATAGCAATCCCGAAAACAAGAGCATTGGGAGCCTTAGTAATTCTTCCTGTTATGGTTGGGATAATTGTTCACCATTTAGTACACGACCTATCAGGTATTGGAATCGCATTAATATTATTTGCAATTAATATTTGGGTAATTGTTGCCAACTGGAATAAATACCAGCCAATCATAAAAATCGAAAAAAAGGAAAGCCTAAAAAAATAAATATTTAGTAGTTAAAAACACTATTGCCTAAAAGGATTTGAATGTTTTAGTCCAGATCAAAATAAGAATTGGAATAATTACTTGTAATTATTCCTTTCAAATTATAAATGACTAAGTGTTTAAATAATTCGGCTTTTCCGTAAGATTCAAATAAATTGTTCTTTTTAAACACCAGATTGTCAATTCTAAAAAAATAGATTTTCACTAGTAGTTCTACATTAATATCTTCTTTTATATCTCCAGCTTCTTGTGCTTGCTTCAGTAATTTATAAACAATGCTATGTGATAATTCTTTCACGAAATTATTGAACAGCGAATTTGCTTTGGGATAATATTTTTCCAATCCAAAAAGAAAAGAGGGTTTAAAGTATTTTAAATACTCAAACCCTCTCTGGTAAATTAGGATGACGCACAAAATAGGGTCTTTATGGCTATTGATCAACCCATTTATATCTTCTTTATACTCATTTAATAAACTTTCAAGACTGGAGGTTACCAAGTCTTCTTTATTATCAAAAAACGTGTAAATTGTTTTTTTTGATATACCAAGCTCATTTGCTAATTCGTCTAACGTTACGTGTTTACTTCCAAATTGGGTAAACTTTGTAATAGAATACGCTAACAATTCTGCTTTAGTGACCATCTTTCAGTTATTTGTAACCTTTCGTTTTTAAATATCAATCTATTGGAATTGACAATAATGGTATGTTTATGCCTGAGGCCATAACTCTAGTTTTACTTCTATGGACTATAGATTCCCAAAAACCATATTTTTTTGGCATCATCACTAACAAATCAAAACTTGATTTTTCAATCTCCTTCTCAATTGCTTTTATTACAGCATCTGAGTTCACTTTCTTATAAAAATACGTAACATTTTCCAGGCCTTTTTCTATATTCTCAAAAGCTTTGTTTTCTGATTTTAGTTCATTTATTTTTTTTTCTACATAAAACACAGTTACTTCAGACTTAAGCTGAATGGCGGCTCTCCTTAATTTTGCCAAGGTCCGTAAGGGTATATTCTGCAGTATATCGCAGGCAAAAAGAATCTTGTGGATCCCAGAAAATTTAGCATTTACGGGTATAGCCAACACTGGAAAATTTTTCATACTGACCAAGGTTGTTGTTGGGTTTCCAAGCAAATTTTGTTCTAGTGATTTTGCCGACATTCCCATAACTAGAAATTTTGAGTTATGCGATTTCAATATAGAATCTATTTCAAGTTCAAAATCCAAATAACTACATTGATACTCAACTTCAATTTTAAATTTATTCGATAATTTTAAAGCTTGTGTGCTTAATTTCTCTTTGGTTTTTTCAATTAAGGCATCCATTGAAGTCGCCGATATTCGCGCATTTGAAGCGTGAATAGGCAACTTAAAAGCATTAAAAAGCACCAGTTTAGTATTTAATAATTGAGCTAATGATGCTGAATAAAGTACAGCATTATCAGAGGTTTTAGAAAAATTTGTTGCAACTAAAATTGAGTACATAGTTTTGGTTAAGAATGAATGTTTATTAGGTATTTAATATTATCTCCATCCGCCGCCAAGAGCTTCATATAAGTCTACAATAGATACTAATTGTTGTAACTTACTATCTATAATATTAAGCTCTGCACTCAAGGCCCGTTCTCTCGCTGTTAATAAGTCCAGATAATTGGCATATCCATTTATAAGTAATTCTTCAGAGTTTGTTTCTGCTGTACGCAAGGCTTCAACTTCATTTTTTCTAAATTCGAATTTTTTAGTTTCAGCTTCATAAGTAAACAGTGCATTGGATACTTCACTACCGGCAATCAACAAAGTCTTTTTAAACTCAAGTAATGCCTGCTCTTGTTGTGCAATTGCTACTTCTTTTTGAGTTTTTAAAGCACGTTTATTAAATAATGGTTGTGCTAAACCTCCAATGATATTAGCAAATAATGAATTGGTATTAAATAACTCATCTAATTCTAAACTTTGAAATCCTCCTGACGCTGTTAATTTTAATGATGGATACAAGTTGCTTTTAGCTACATTGGTTAATTCAAAAGACTGAATTAAACCATACTCAGCAGCCATAACATCTGGTCTATTACTAAGCAATGTTGCAGGAACACCAAGAATAATATCTTGTTCTATATTTTGAAAATCTAAACTGCCTCTTTCAAAATATTGAGGTACTTTTCCAAGTAAAATACTTAGAGTATTTTCCGTTTTAAAAATTGCAGTTTCAATATCTACCTGTAAGGCTCTTGCACTATTGTATTGTGCTATATTTTGGTCAACAGCAACTTGTGTGACTTGACCTGCTTCTTTTAACGCTTTAATAGTTGTGACACTACTATCTCTAGTTGCAATAGTTTCTTTAGTAATTTTTAACTGCTCATCTAAAGCTAATAAGTTATAATACGTATTGGCAATACTAGAAATCAACTGCGTTTTTACGGCTTGATGTCCAGCAACACTTTGCAAATATGCTGCTTGCGTTGCTCTTTTATTGCTTCGTATTTTTCCCCAAATATCTGCTTCCCAAGAAAGGTTTGCCGTAACATCATATTGGTCTGTAGAAGTATCACTTAAGAATGCACCAAACTGAGTGTTCTTGGATAATTCTTGATGTGTCCAGTTTACACCAACATTAACCGATGGTAAATAACCTGCCTTACCTTGCTTGGCATAAGCTTGGGCTGCTATAATTTGCTGAAGCGCAATGCGAACATCCATATTGTTTTGCAGACCTTCTTCTATATATTGTTGAAGATATTGGTCTGTAAATAAGGTTTTCCAAGATACATCTGCTATTGAAACACTGTCTGTTGGCAAATTTTCTGTTCGGTATAGAGCTTCAGTTTCTGTTTCAATATCTGGTCTCACATAATCTTTTGCTACAAAACAGCTTTGTAATGTTAATGCAACGATTAGTAATAGTGCTCCTTTATTAAAATTTCTATGTTTTATATTTAAATTCATTACGCTTAATCTTCAATAGTTTGTACTGCTGGTTTACTAGAAACTTTTTCTTGTAACCATTGGAAAAATATAAATAGGATTGGAATTATAAAAACTCCTAAAATGGTTCCGATGAGCATTCCTCCTGCAGCACCAGTACCAATAGAATTATTGCCTTTTGCGCCTACACCAGATGCCAACACTAATGGCATTAATCCTAAAATAAAGGCAAAAGAAGTCATCAAAATAGGTCGTAAACGTGCTTTTGCTCCGTGTATAGCAGCATCTACTATACTTTCTCCATTTCGTCTTCTTTGTACAGCGAACTCCACAATCAATATGGCATTTTTAGCGAGAAGACCAATAAGCATGATCAAAGCAATTTGAAAATAGATGTTGTTCTCCAATCCTAACATTTTGGTTGAGAAAAACGCTCCAAATACACCTAATGGCAAAGAAAGAATAACGGCTAATGGCAACAAATAACTTTCATATTGTGCAGCCAATAGGAAATACACAAACACAATACAAAGTATAAATATAATAGTGGTTTGATTACCTGCATTTACCTCTTCACGTGACAACCCGGAATAAGCTACCTCATAATTACTTGGTAATTTTGCTGCCTCAGCCTCAATGACTGCTAAAGCGTCACCTGTACTAAATCCAGGATTTGCTGCACCAGATTCATTTAAATCACTTTTGTCTGCCCGATCTTCTGGTAATGCCTGCATATATACACGGTATTGTTTGCCAAAACGTGCAAAATCTGCGGCATACACTCCTCCAATATAACCTTGCATCGTGGAGAAAATACTACTAATAGGAACACCAGACTTTTTAGCCAGGGGGACGTTAATTTCCATTTCGTACTGTGGATACTTGGTATTAAATGACGACTGTCCGTATTTAATTTCAGGATGCTGCATTAAACTGCCGATAAACTGTTGCGTTGCTTGGTCTAAATCGCTAAAATCGCCACCTGTACGGTCTAATAAATTCACTTCGAAACCAGCTGATATTCCAAAACCAGGAATACTTGGTGGTGCGAAGAAAATTATGTTAGCTTCGGGAATTCCTGCGGCTATACCAAATAATTTTCCAGTAATGGCTTCACTACTCTCACTTTCATCACGTTCTGACCAATCTTTTAATTTTAAAAATCCTAATGCATAATTACTACCTGCACCACTGATTAAGCTTACACCGTTAATTAATGAAATTCCTTGCACACCTTCTAAATTTTTTGCCTTGGCGTAAATTTCTTCGGTTACTTCGTAGGTTCTATCAATAGATGCGCCTGCTGGTAATTCTACATTTACAAAAATCACACCTCTGTCTTCACTTGGAACAAATCCAGTAGGCGTTGTACTTGCTGACCACCAGATACCAACAAATGCTAATACTAAAATTACTACTGTAACAAATTTGTTCTTGTATAAAAAGGATAGCGATCTTCCGTAGCGTTGCGTGGTTGCATGAAACGCTTTGTTGAAAGCACTGTACAAACGTTGTAAAAAGCT
>CAXBHA010000254.1:0-4713 GCA_963974955.1 uncultured Yeosuana sp.
CTTTTTTAGCGATTTCAGACTGCTTAATGTTTAACGCAATACGCCTGTTTCCATCACTAAAATCTTTATATGTGTTTTCGTAAACCGAACTTAAGGTGTTCTTTTTGTCCTCTTTTCTTGAAATTTCGGCTTCCTGTCTAAATTGTGCTTCCTTAATTAAGGCTTTGTATTTTTTTCTATACAAAGGTATTGTAAGCCCAACTGATGGAAACAAAAACACATCTTTACCATTATCCGAAGCCGTTGACATAGGATTGTTGCCCACTATGGTGTAGTTTACGCCTACGGTAAACTTTGGCAGCCCTTCCTTTTTGGCAACTATTTCCTGGTTTAAAAACGCATTAAGCTTGTGCTCAATACTTTTTATTTGATGGTTTGATGCGTAGATCTCATCGAGCATCTTCATCTGGTCCAAAGGTATTTCTTCCTGCCACAACAGTTTTGGAACAATTATTTCATCCATATCTTCCCTGTCCAACAGGTTGTTGAATGTAATCTGCATTGCATCCTTTGTGTCCAAGAACAGTTTCAATTGATTTTCCAGATCGTTCAGCTCTAACTCTACACGCAATTCATCAACTACTGAAGCTGTACCAGCTTCAATTTTAACCAACGATAAGCGTTTAAAAACTTCCAGGATTTCTATATTCTCTATTGTTATTTCTATGGCCTTTTCAATATAATAATAGTTGTAATAAGCCGTTTTTACCTCAAAGAAAATATTGGATTTTGTGTTTTCAAAATCTTCATATATGGACTTAGCCATTTGGGTAGCAACATCTTCTTGTGCGCTCAACAGACCAAACCATGGAAAGCTTTGCATTAAACTGAAGTTTGCTCTTTGTGGACCAACCCTCGTTTCGGCGGGTTGGATAAAATACCCAAAGGCAAAAGTTGGATCTGGTAATGTCCCTACTTGAGGCACTTTTTCCATGGCAGCCATATAATCGTTGAATTTTGCTTTTAAACCCGGATTATTATTGGCTGCAATTTTTAAATAATCTCCTAATTCTTGTTGTGCTTGTGCCGTCTGCAGAAGCAACAATATAAAGAAGCTAAAAAATATACCTTTGTTTTTCATCTTTTTCATCTTAGCTATTTAATTCTTTTAACTTTTTTCTATTCCTTTTATTAATTTCTCCTTCCCGCCAAAAACATTGTAAAATTGGAACAATAAACATAGTCATGATTTGAATAGTCATTCCTCCAAATGTTGGTATTGCCATAGGCACAACAACATCGGCTCCTTTACCAGTGGCAGTTAAAACTGGAAGTAATGCAATAATTGCGACTGCCGCCGTCATCATTGCAGGGCGAACTCGTTTTGAACCTGCTTCAATAACTGAAGCTCTTACTTCTGCAATTGTTTGTGGGTTATTTTCTTCAAAAGTTTGATGAATATACGTACCCATAATAACCCCATCATCGGTTGCTATCCCAAACAGGGCTATAAACCCTACCCAGACCGCGACACTCAAATTAATGGTGTGTATTTGGAATAAATCCCGCATATTAATTCCCGCAAAGTTAAAATCCAAAAACCAAGGTTGACTATACAACCAGATTAAGATGAAGCCTCCTGCAAATGCCACAAAAACTCCTGAAAAGTGAATAGTTGAAGCGGTAATTGTTTTAAATTGAAAAAACAGAATTAAAAAAACCACTAATAAGCTTATAGGAATTACAATTGCCAAACGTTTTGTAGCACGTATTTGGTTTTCATAATTTCCTGTAAAACGATAGGTTACACCATCAGGCAACATAAATTCTCCCGAATCCATTTTCTTTTTAATAAGTGCTTGTGCATCTTCCACCACATTGGTTTCCGCAAAACCATCTTTCATATCAAATATTACATATGAAGTTAAAAAGGTATCCTCACTTTTAATTATCTGTGGTCCTCTTACATAGGTTACATCTGCCAACTCGCCCAGCTCCACTTGTACGCCAGCAGGTGTTGGTATTAAAATCTTTTTAATGTCCTCTGGGTTGTCCCTATACTCTCGAGCATACCGAATTCTGACTGGAAACCGTTCCCTACCTTCAACAGTAGTTGTTAATATTCTACCGCCAATAGCAGCCGTTATCTGCATTTGCATGTCCTTAACGGTTATGCCATAGCGCGACATGGCTTGCCTTTTAAGTTTCATCTCTAAATAAGGCTTACCAACTACTCTATCGGCAAAAACGGTGGATGCTTTAATGCTAGGGACTTCTTGAAGAATTTTTTCAAACTCATAGCCTACTTTTTCAATAGTTTCTAAGTTTGGCCCAAACACTTTAATACCCATAGGAGCTCGCATCCCGGTAGCCAACATGATCAATCGTGTTTGTATGGGCTGCAGTTTAGGGGCAGAGGTTAACCCAGGGAATTTCGTGTGAGAAACAATTTCATTCCAAATATCGTCTGGTTTTTTTATTTTTTGACGCCATTGTCTAAAGTACTCTCCTTTTTCATCCACTATCAATTCATCTTTGGAAATCTTTCTAAAGGAATCTTCTCCATATTTATATGTTGTTCCATCTCTTAAAACAAAAGCATCGTCTTTATTGACTTTAAAACTTATTCTATGCCCTTCTTCATTTTGTAAATATTCTGGCACATAATTAATAGTGTTTTCGTACATGGATATTGGTGCCGGGTCCAGGGCTGAGTTTACACGCCCCCATTTCCCAACTGAAGACTCAATTTCAGGAATGGACATTAAATGTCTATTTAGGTTTGCCTGGGTCTCCATGTTTTCGGTAACACTTGAGTGAGGCATTGTGGTAGGCATCAATAAAAAAGAACCTTCATTTAGTGCAGGCATAAATTCATTCCCAACACCAGGAAATGTTTTTTCTAAACTTGCCCATACCTCTGTATTTTTGATAGGTTTAGGTAAAAACCCAAACGTTTTATTAATGCCTAACCAGGCTACAGCACCAAAAATGAGGACAAACAGAGGCAACATTAAAAATTTCCACTTATTTACCAAACACCATTTTAAAATAGGTACGTAAAAATGAACAATAGCCATTAAAAGCCCTAAAATAACACATAGCAGTAGTGTCACAAAAATTAAGTTAACAAATGTTGAGTTTCCTGCACCAAGAGGTAACCACTCAATAGTTAAGAAATAAACAACAATTAAAGCTGTAATTACAATATTAACAACATTTGCGACTTTCTCTGAATATGGCAATTTAATCCTGTTCTTGAATAAACTTCTTTCAGGAACAATGGTTAATATATTATTTATGCCTATTAAAATTAAAGCTATGGCAATAACACTACCATACGCCACTAAAAAAACAAGTCCAAAACCAATTAACAATGAATTAAATACCCTGCTAGTCTTCTTTTTATCCAATTTAATTGAAAATAAGATATGGGCCATTGCGGGAATAAACATAATTCCAATTATCAATGAAGCCATTAATGCAAATGTTTTGGTCCATGCCAAAGGCCTAAACAATTTACCTTCTGCAGCTTGCATAGCAAAAACCGGCAGAAAACTTACAACAGTAGTCGCTAAGGCTGTCATGATTGCCGAAGCGACCTCAACCGTTGCAATATAAATTAATTGAACTAATCCTTTGCCTTTTACGCCTTCGTTTTCGGGCATTTCCATATGCCTTATGATATTTTCGGTAAACACAATGCCCACATCAACCATCACACCTATTGCAATGGCAATTCCCGAAAGCGCAACAATATTTGCATCAACATGAAAATATTTCATTAAAATGAAAGTCATTAACACTCCAACAGGAAGTAACATTGATATTAAAACGGACGCTCTTAGGTTAAGAACAAGAACAATTACTACTAAAATACTTATTAATATTTCGTGTGAAAGAGATGATTCTAATGTACCCAGCGTTTCTTGAATGAGCCCTGACCGATCATAAAATGGTACGATGGTTACTTTTGAAACTGTCCCATCGGCTAATGTTTTTGAAGGTAACCCAGGTGCAACTTCCTTAATTTTATTTTTGATGTTTTTAATAACCTCTAGAGGATTTGCACCATATCGTGCTACAGCAACACCACCCACCGCTTCAACGCCGCCTTTATCCAATCCTCCTCTACGTCCAGCAGGGCCAAATTGTATTTTTGCAACGTCTTTTAAACGAATAGGGACATTATTTCTTACGGAAACAACACTCTCTTCTAAGTCTTTTAAATTTTTTATATATCCTAAACCCCTAACTAGGTATTCGGCTTTGTTAAATTCCAATGTTCTTGCGCCAATATCAAGGTTGCTGTTTTGTACGGCATTCATAATCATATTCACATCAACATTATTGGCTTTCATGGCATCAGGGTCTATTTCAACCTGATATTCCTTTAAAAAGCCTCCAACAGACGCAACTTCTGCCACGCCTGATGAAGCAGTTAAGTAATAGCGTACATAAAAATCTTGAATCGTTCTTAATTCTTGAGGATCCCAACCACCGGTAGGTTTACCGGTTTTAGTGTCTCTACCTTCAAGGGTGTACCAATATACTTGTCCTAATGCAGTTGCATCGGGCCCCAACGCTGGCGTTACGGCATCGGGTACTGTGCCTGGTGGCAATGAGTTTAATTTTTCCAGGATTCGGGTCCTGCTCCAATAAAAATCTACGTCATCATTAAAAATGATATAGATACTTGATAGTCCAAAAATAGAATTACTCCGAATTGTTTTTACTTCAGGAATACCTAGTAAAGCAGTTGTTAGTGGATAG
>CAXBHA010000255.1:0-4711 GCA_963974955.1 uncultured Yeosuana sp.
CCAATACCTACCCACCACACAAAGTTGGTAATATCCCAAGCCCATTCAATGGTTTTGTTTAGCCCCCAAACCCCAATTCCTGTAGAAATGGTGTAAATAATGCAGCCTAATCCCCAAAGAAACGCTACTAATGCTATAGAGAATACTATCCACCAAGCTTTATTGGCTTTTCCTAAAACAGGTGCACCAACATCAACACTAATGTCATGATAGGACTTTTCCCCAATAATTAAAGGTTCTCTTATAGGTGCTTCGTAATGTGACGACATATTTTTAAATAATTATCTTAATTCAAATTTTTATGATTCTGTTGTGTTTTTTACTTTAACCTGATACATAACATTAGGTTTGGTTCCAACACTCTCCAATAAATGGTACATTCTATCGTCTTGAACCCTCTTCACTATTTCAGCCGTTTTATCATTAACATCTCCAAATACCATAGCGCCATTATGACATGCTTCTGAACAAGCCGTTTGGAACTCCCCATCCTTTATTTCACGTCCGTCCCGCTTTGCATCTAAAATAGTTTTTTGGGTCATTTGAATGCACATAGAGCATTTTTCCATCACCCCTCTTGAACGCACTACAACATCTGGGTTTAAAACCATACGTCCTAAATCATCATTCATATGGTAATCAAACTCATCATTCTCACTATATAAAAACCAGTTAAATCGCCGTACTTTATAAGGGCAGTTGTTTGCGCAGTAGCGTGTCCCTACACATCTATTGTATATCATTTGGCTTTGTCCCTGTTTTCCATGCACAGGCGCACCTACAGGACAAACAGTTTCACAAGGTGCGTGCTCACAATGCTGACACATAACAGGCTGAAAAGCAACCTCTGGATTTTCATAAGATTGTATTTCTACCTTTGAATATGGTTCAAAAGCACCCAAATTTTCTAAATCTTCTTGTTCTTGCTTAAAGGTATCATTAGACGAATAGTATCGGTCTATACGCAACCAATGCATATCTCTAAATTTACGCACTTCGTTTTTTCCAACTACGGGAACATTATTTTCAGCATGACATGCAATTACGCAAGCACCACATCCTGTACACGCATTCAAATCTATTGATAAATTAAAATGATGTCCAATAGTAGTATCAAAAGCCAGCCAAATATCCGCATTTTTCTCACGTACAGAAATTTCATTATGGTCATAGCTTACTTCGGGAACTTTATTCCAATGCTCACTATCTTCACTATTGAAGATTTTAAGGGTTGTTTCTTTAATAATGTCATCCCTACCAGCCATGGTGTTTTGTAACTGTACACAGGCAAATTCATGCTCACCAGGAGCTAATTCAACCGTAACTTCTTGAATATTGCTAAAATTTTGGTAGAATTTATAGGCATTAACACCCGTTTTCATTTCATCTTTAATACCTGCAGCCGTTCTTCCATAACCAAGAGACAGACCTACTGATCCTTTGGCTTGTCCTGGTTGAATAATAACTGGCACTTTAAGTGTTGTTCCATTTACGGTTACATTGGCATAACTACCATTTAAGGCTCCATTTGACACATGTTTGTTAACTAAATTTAACGCATCTGCATCAAATTTAGAAACCGTTAAATAGTTGTCCCAAGAGGTTCTTGTAATTGGGTCTGGAAATTCTTGTAACCATGGGTTATTAGCTTGTTGTCCATCACCCATTCCAATTTTAGTATATAATGTTAACTCTAACGCGCTTGTTTTGGTGGAAGCAACTAAGGCTTTAGCAGCATCTCCAGTCCACATGTTTTCAACCTTCTTCTCGTCTAGCGTAGGTGCTTTAACTTCTATTTCAGTCCCAATGGTTCCAATAAATATTCCATCATGCAATGCTTGATTGAATGAACTGCCATTTAAAATGCTTGTTCCCCACGTATCTTTAATGTAGTCATGATAAGACATATCATTTCCAGTCCATTTCAACAACGCTTCTTGGAATTGTCTTGTATTAAATAATGGACGGATTGTTGGCTGAACTAAACTATAATGTCCCTTTTTAATTTCGGCATCACCCCATGATTCTAAATAGTGAGGCGCTGCCGCTATATATTGCGTTTCTGAAGATGTTTCATCTTCTTTTAATGAAAAAGCAACTGATAATTCAGTATTTTTTAATCCTTCATAAAAATCTGAAGCATTAGGCAAGGTATATAATGGGTTTACACCACTCATTATAATAGCTCCAACTTTTCCCGCTTTCATATCGGCCACCAAAGTCATCACTTCTTTATCACTTCCTTGCCTAGATTTTATAGGAGTTTCTTTATCAAGAACATTACTATTTAAATAGTCATTGATTTCAAGTGCAACTGTTTGTGCATTTACATCATTAATACCTGTAACTACAACACCAGCACTGCCAGATTTTTTTAACTGAGCCGCTGCTTTTTTTACAGTTTCTTCCACACCTTCTGGTAAACTACCTGAAACTGACCCACCAACTACATAGCTATATAATTTAGCCAAGGCTATTTTTTGTTCGCTCGATGTTAATGGCACACGTTTGTCTGCATTAGCACCTGTTAAAGACATATTAGATTCAAACTGAATATGTCGAGACATTTTACCTTGCTGAGGCACTCTGCTTTTTGAATATCCAGAATCAAATCCACCACCTTGCCAGTCTCCTAAGAAATCTGCACCAATTGATACGATAGTTTCAGCTTTGGAAAAATCATAATTTCCTAAAGCGCGTTCACCATATTTTGCTTGGTAAGCATCTAAAGCAGTCGATTCAGAAATCGCATCATAAACCACATGACGCACATTACCAAATCTTGCTTTAAATTCGGAAATCAATCTACTTGTAGAAGGGCTCGCAAACGTTTGGGTAAGCAATACAACATCCTTTCCTGAATCCTTTAAACCATTCAGTTTTTGAATGACATCTGCATCCAATTCATCCCAAGAAACAACAGCTCCTTCTTTTCTGGGATTTTGCACTCTTAGGCTATCATACAAGCCTAAAACTGAGGCATTCACTCTTGCATTGGCGCCACCATTGGCAGTTGCCAAAGTATTTCTTTGAATTTTAATTGGACGTCCTTCTCTGGTTTTAACTAAAACGCTTGCAAAATCATAACCATCGGCAATTGTAGTTGCATAATAGTTTGCCACACCTGGGATAATTTCCTCTGGCTGAATTACATACGGTATTGATTTAATGACAGGCCCTTCGCATGCCGCTAATGTAGCAGCTGCGGTACTAAACCCAACATATTTTAAGAAATCGCGACGGGTTGTTGAAGAGTCGCCTAAGGTGTCTTTATTGCCTAAAAATTCATCAGTAGGAATTTCTTCTACAAATTCGTTTTGTTTAAGCGCCTCAACAATAGAGCTGTTTTTGTTAAGCTCTTCAACACTTTTCCAGTATTTCTTGTTTGATGACATATCTTTTATTTACGATTTTTGATTTTTGATTTACGATTTCCTATAAATGACATCCAAAATTTTCGTCAATCGTAATTCTAAAATATTATACTTCTATAATTGTTAATCTTTCTTTATTTGATAAGAAATTTCTGTTTTCTCATAAATTATTTAATAGTGGCATTTTCCACATTCCAATCCACCCATTTGAGCAGCTGTCAATTTATCCACACCATACTTCTTGGACAACGCTTCATGAATTTTTGTGTAATATTCGTTGCCTTCAACTTTAACATTGGTAGCCTTATGGCAATTTATACACCAAACCATGGTTAAAGGGGCAAACTGATTCACCACTTCCATTTCTTGTACCGGCCCATGGCAGGTTTGGCACTCGACACCAGCCACTGAAACGTGTTGTGAATGGTTAAAGTAAACAAAATCGGGAAGGTTATGTATTCTTATCCATTTAACAGGTTGTGACTCGCCGGTATATTGTTGTTCATCATCATTCCAACCTACAGCGGCATAAAGTTTTTTAATTTGTTCGTCATAAAATTCTTTTGAGTATTCTACAGATGTTTCTCCATTGTACTCATATATTGATTTATGACAATTCATACAAACATTTAATGAAGGAATACCAGATGTCTTACTAACTCTTGCCGAAGAATGACAAAATTTACAGTCAATTTTATTGTCTCCAGCATGGATTTTATGTGAGAAATGAATAGGTTGCACCGGTTGATACCCTTGGTCAACACCAATTTGCATTAAATAGCCATAAACAAAATAGGCACTTGCTAATAATAAGAATATAACGGTTACCAATACTAAAAATTGGTTTTGGGCAAAGGCCTTCCAAATTGATGTTCTTTTAGTCTCTTCTGGTAATTCTATATCTTTTGCAGCTGCAAAACGGCGCAGTGTTTTATTCACTAAATACAATCCAGATGCCAACAGTATAAATAAAAGTGCTAAAGCGCCTAATATGAGCTCGTTTGAAAAACTTGAATTTGAAGAAGCCTCAGTTGTAGCAGCAGTGGTTTGTGCGGCCACAGGTTCTGCCTTGACTTCGGCAGTATAGGCCAAAATATCATCAATATCTTCATTCGATAATTGCGGAAATGCAGTCATTGCCATTCCAGCATATTCTTTATAAATTTTGTTGGCGTAAGCGTCGCCAGATTTAATAACGCCTACACTATTATGAACCCATGCGTAGATCCATTCTTTATCCAAGCCTTGTTCAGCTAAACGTGTTTCAACATTCCGCATAGCTGGACCGACCATCTTTTTATCTAACTGATGGCAAGCTGCACAATTGGTATTAAATA
>CAXBHA010000256.1:0-4710 GCA_963974955.1 uncultured Yeosuana sp.
GGAAAAAATTTCAGGGTCAAGATTCCAATATATAATTCCATCATCCATATGCTAGAGAAAATTTCGCACTTAATTTAAGCGTTCAACTATTATATGCCCAAGTTAGTAAAATAGATAGGAAGAATTCATTTACAGATTTTAAACAATTATTTAATTGAACTTTGAGTTCATCCCAAATTTCATTAGAATTTACCTGTTTCAAATAAGTCCAGAAATGCTGGTGCCGACAAACTAAAAAAGTCAACCAAAAAATGTGCGAATATTAGCCATCGCAGACTTTTGGTCTTCTTAAATGTAATTGCCCAAACTAGGCCCATTATAAAAGTTGAGATTAAAATTGTAAATCCACTATTTACTTCTGAGTTAATTCCAAAAACAGCATGATTCATTGAAAATACCAAAGTTGAAAATAAGATTGCCTTCCAGTTTTTCCATTCAGTGGTGTTTTCCAATAGAAATCCTCGATAATAAAATTCCTCTATCCATGGGTTAATCAGAGCAAGCAAAATCCAAGGTAACCAAATCGTCCAATGCGTTAACGTACCATGGTGCATTAAGAAAAGTGGCAATGTAATGAGGCCCATTGAGACCGCCAGTATGGACCAAACAATGGAGCCTTTCGGTTTTTGTAACCACCTTTTTATAGAATATTTACCGTCGCCGTACTTGAAAACAAAAAACATGAACAAAATCCACTCTATCAATACTATTGGAATAAACGCCCATTTACCGATAATTTCTCCAAAAGTAAATGACACAATAACATTTATTGCAGTAATGAGAAAAGGAGAAATTAAGACAATTCTCTTTGGATTAGGCATTTGAGATGTTTTAGTTATTTCCTAACTATTTGGCTTGTTCCTCTATTTAAATATTTGAAGATAAGAATAAAAGCGTTTGTAAAATAAGAGTGATTACCTATCTTTTATTTGAACTTCACTACTAATCCAAGCGGTTCTGTCCATATTTCTTGATTAAATTTTTAGCAGCTTTTACCAATAGTGTTTCAGCACTACTATGAAACGAAGAAACTCTATTTTCATTATCAAAATGAGAATTTTCCTCGGTAGCCTTTCCAAATGCCTGGGATGAAGAAATAATTACACCGCTTTTCAAATCATAAATTAGAATAAATACGGAGGATTGATTACTGGCACTGTAAAAACCATCTCCAGAATCGAAAGATAATGTTCCTGCCCCATTGCTAATTATACTACCCTTAATATTTATCAGGTAATCACAGTCGGATTCTTTTCCAATTTGTTGCAGTTCCTTCTCATTAAGTTCAAATCCAATTTTTGGAGAAATTAATTTGTTTGCCCTTAAGGTATTCAAATCAAATAAAGAATCGCCAATTATTCCTTTAAATCCATTGATGGCAGCCGTGTTCAATTCTTGGTCGAAGACCTTGGAATTTGATTCTGTCCTATTTAAGATCCATTTTCCCTGGCTGAAGTCCAATTGCTTACCGGTATCAAACAGATAATTGTATTTTCCTCCTGCACACGAACAAAAGGAGACAATAATAAAAATTATAAATATTTTCTTCATCCTTTATTTGAACTTTAAATAGCTACTTCAAGTCAGTTTTCTAATTCTTTATCAGCAATTAAAGCTTTAAAAAAATCGGCAACCATCGAGGTTCCTGTGTACCCTCCATCATCAACATTAGACAAAATTATAACTGTATAGTTATCTTTCATAAAATCCATAAGCTCATTATGGATCCCATACCATCCTCCACTGTGACCTTGGATTGTCTGATTATATCTTAGGTCTATATCGATTCCATATCCCAAATTTGTATTATAACCCTTTACTTTGGACTCAAACATCAGCTCAGTAGTTTCTTCTTTCAATAGGATATAGTTACGAAGCGACTTTGAAAACCTAAATAAATCATCTATCGTCGAGTAGTGGAAGCCTGCTGGAGATGCTTTTGAAAGATAATAATCATTCTTTTTTAGATAATTGTTCTCACCGAACAAAGTTGTGTAACCACTTGCTTTGTTCGGTACAATGGAATCGATTTCCAACTCCGTTGTATGACTCATTTCTGAAGGAATGAAAATATGATCTCTAACATAGTCGTAATAATTTTGCCCACTGACCTTCTCTATGATTAATCCAAGAATAACAAACCCTGACCCGCTGTAATCGTATTTTGTTCCAGGTTTTGATAATAAAGAATCATTAATAAATAGCTGCGCAAAATCTGAAACATTTTTATAATCCAAATTATTCTTTTCCCAATAATTCATTGAATTATTATTTCCCGAAGTGTGGGTCAAAAGTTGATGAATAGTAACCGAGTCCCTTACAAGCTGATTTGGGTAGTCAGGCAGATATTTGCCAATCGGCGAATTAAGTTCCAACAAACCTTTTTCATACAATTGTAAAGAAGATACTGCTGTAAACATTTTGGTGATAGAAGCAAGATTAAATTTAGTGTCAACCTTATTAGGGACACCATATTCAATACTGGCCTTACCATAGGCTCTCCTTTCGGTTATTACGTCATTATGAGCTACTAAAATAACACCAGAAAATGAATCATTTTTTAAACTATCCAAAAACGAATTTATTTTACTATCATTTCTATTATTCGATTGACCAAACATGCAAATACCTGTAAGCAAAATAAGGATTGAAAATAATATATTTTTATTCATTTCTATTAGCTACAGCAATAATATATAGTAATAAGTTACTATGTTTTTATTTTGTAAGTTATTCAAGGTATAATTTACTAGCACTTTAATTTAAATCGATTCTTAGTGTGCAATCATTCTTAATTATCATTACGCTCTTCTAAACTGGCCAAACCTTCTTGCGCTTGTTTGAATTTAGGTTTTAGTTCTAAAGATTTTTCATAATTCAGTTTTGCCTTTGATAACAGGCCGTTTTTACTTTCCGCATTAGCCAGGGAGAAATATGCGTGAGAGGAATTCGGATAATTTATGATGTTTAATTTAAAATAAGAAATTGCCTTTTCTATATCATTTGTGCTCTCTAGAAAGTAGTTACCCAATATATCAATTACTCTTTCCTCAGGTAGAAGTTTCAATCCTAAAGTTTTTGAAATACTATTGAAATGTTCATGAATTTCATTTGCAGATGCACCAAGCATATGATGCATTTTATAATTTTCAAAAATGAATTGAAGCCCTTTATAAATAGAAGTTAAAGGAACAGTACCGTGGTCTTCATTTTCAAAGATTTCATATTTAACTTTAGAAGCCATGTTCGGGTTCGATTGAACGGCTTCGTAAAATTTTACTTGATTAACCCTCATCGATGTTGTGTCTTTAATTGAATTGGAATTATTGGCACCTGAGATGTATAATTTCTTTTTGTAATACTCTTCTTGATTGAATTCTGAAGATTGAACAACTTTTGTTAGTAGTCCCTCGTCCCACCATAAACTGGGGTCGATTGCTAAATATCCATCAAATAGTGAATCATCCGAAATAAAATCGGAGACAGCGATAAGACCTCCAAGGGAGTGCCCTGTTAGAATTTTAAAAGCGGATGTTCGATAGTTGCGACGTATATTAGGAAGTAATTCATGCTCAATAAAATTTAAAAACCTACTTGAGTTACCGCTAACTTTAAATGCATCTACAAAAACCCCTTCTGGATTAATGGTTGAATTTGAAGGGGTATAGTCTGAAATTCTATTCTCACTATTAATGCCTACAATAATGAATTCAGGTATTAATTTACTATCCAATCTATTACTCATGAAATTTGCTATACCTGTAGTAAGTTCAAAGTGCTCTTGAGCATCGAGAAGAAATAATATCGGATAAATTTTAGGACTGTAAATAGTATCATTATAAGATTTGGGCAAATGAATTAAAATAGTCCTTTCCTGATTTAAGGTATCCGAGAACATAGAAATTTTTTCTCCAATTATTATGTCCTTAGTCTTTTGACTAAATCCTATTTAAGGATAGTAGAAAGAAAAAAAATAGGACTTCGTTTTTTAAATTCAAATTATAAAAAATTAAGTTTCGTGTGATTTTAAGATAAAAATGAATTAGCCTTTTGATTATCAATATTAGTTTCCAATTTAAACAATAGTCTAAGATGGATCAAAATATCGCCTTTAAACCCCCTATAATTAAATCCTTATATTTTTTTCTTAGCCTGATTTAACCTTTCTTGAAAATCAACTAATTTTGGTTCAATATCTGTTCTATTCGATGAAAGTAAAGAATTAAAAACTGAAACGGCTTTCTCTAGAATACGTACTTCTTCTAAAGGCAACTTCCTTTTACGATATAAAATAGCCAATCTCCGATAAGGAAAACTACCCTCAAAATCCTCAGAGATGTTTGCTTCGTAAAGAGCCATAGAATTTAATACCTTACCATCTTTTTCTAACCGTTTACCCAACATATTTCTTCGGACTTGAGCATCGAAATTATTACTCATCTATTATTTCTACTTTAGCTTAGCCAATGAATCATTTAGTTGAACTCTGGTAACGGTTATTTTCTTTATATGCCGATCTCCTTATTAAAATAAAAACAAATAATCAGAATCAATACTAATTTGTAGAGCAGTTCACAAAAATGGGTTTTGACAATGACCATTGCGGTGTATTAACCGAAAAGAAAATACAGGAGGTAACATTTGAAACTACCCATGCACTCAAATTCTGATTAATCAAGGAATTATTAGCAAACATATACCCCATATTTT
>CAXBHA010000257.1:0-4702 GCA_963974955.1 uncultured Yeosuana sp.
CCTGCTAAAAACTGATATTTTAGTTTTGAGATGTCATAATCCTTTAAAAAGTTACCATTGGGATCTTCTTTTTTTATAGCTCTAATCGCCGTAGGAGCAGTAAACATCACTTTTACTTTATACTCCTCCATGATACGCCAAAACGTTGAGGCATCGGGTGTTTTAATAGGTTTCCCTTCAAACAAAATTGTAGTATTTCTATTTAATAAAGGGCCATATACAATATAACTATGTCCTACAACCCAGCCAACATCACTAGCTGCCCAATACACATCACCAGGCTCAACGCCATAAATGTATTTCATTGAAAACTTCAACGCAGTAGCATAACCGCCTGTGTCTCTAATAATCCCTTTTGGTTTACCTGTAGTTCCAGAGGTATATAAAATATATGAGGGATGTGAAGATTCCACTTCCACCGGATCTGCAGGGGTAGCGGTGTTTACTGCTTTTAAATAATCAATATCATAAGGCTTACCGGGTGTGTCTGCTCCCAAATGTCTTTGATAAAGAATGACCCCTGTTGGCTTATGGTCTGATAATTTGATAGCCTCATCTACATATGGTTTATAAGGCAAAATCCGGTCTATTTCAATACCACTTGATGCTGTTAAAATAACCTTGGGTTTACAATCGTCAATTCTAATGGCCAGCTCGTTAGGAGCAAATCCACCAAATACCACAGAATGAATCACGCCAATTCTGGCACATGCCAACATTGCATAAACAGCTTGAGGAATCATTGGCATATAAATAATGGCAGTATCTCCTTTTTTTAACCCAATTTCCTTGAGTGCACCAGCCAATTTAGACACTTCTTTATGCAATCTATCATAAGTAATGATTTCTTTGGAATTGGTTACAGGAGAATCATAAATGATTGCATTTTGTCTTCCAAAACCATCTTCAATATGCTTATCTATACATAAATAGCTTAAATTGAGTTTTCCATCTTCAAACCACTGATGATAATCATCGTCGTTTTTTGAAAGGATGTTTTTAGGTTCTTTATACCACGCTAAATTTTGTGCCTGCTTTTTCCAGAATTCTACTGGATTTTTGATGCTCTTACTATAAAAATCTTGATATTTCATGACTTAGACTTATTAAAGTTAAATAAACCAAACCAATTGGGATTCAAAACTTTCAATTTGACAAGTGCCCATATAATAACAACAAAAGAAGCGCCCATTACAATTGAGTTTAAGAAACTCACTTCTGTATTATTCTCTAATTTAAACCGAAAGTATAAGGTAACAACAACGTAGATACTTATTAAAATATCCGACGCCAAAGGATTTAACTGAAATTTCATATTTACTTACTTAAATTAAACAATGGTTATTTTGCACACAAAACCAAAACTTAACTTAGTAGTTCAAGTACTTCTGAAACTATTTTTTTTATCGAAAACGGCTTTATTAAATACTTATCTGCTCCTAGTTTTAAGCCTTTTTCAATATCAGAAGCTTTATTTTTAGCAGTTAAAAACACCACTTTTGTGTGGTTTAAACTGTCTTGATTTTTTATAAATTTTAAAGTTTGATATCCATCTACATGTGGCATCATTATATCTAATAGAACAACATCTGGAAAAATATTTTCTAAAATATGCAATGCCTCACTTCCATCTCTTGCAATATACACTTCAAAACCTTGCTTTTTAAAAGTATATTCAAGCGTCATTACTATGTTTGGCTCATCATCAACAATTAAAATCTTCTTCTTCATATAAACGTGTACAATTTACTTAAAAGGTAGGATAAAAACAAAGGTTGCACCGTTTTTGTTCCCTTTCTTGGCCCAAATTTTTCCGTTATGCTGTTCTAATATCTGTTTACAAATGGCCAAACCTAAACCACTGCCTTCGGGCTTAACTGTATTTTGGTTTTTTGATTGATAAAATTTATCGAAAATATGCTCAAAATCTTCTTCCGGAATTGCTTTACCATTGTCAATAACATACACTTCAACAAAGTTATTTATCATTTTATATTCTACAATGATCTTTCCCTTATTTGGTTCAGTGAATTTTAAAGCATTTGATAACAAGTTGGTTAGCACCTGTAAAATTCTATCTTCATCATAAGAGAACCTAAAATCAACCAAATTATCATTTATTATTGTTATCCCTTTATTGATTGCTAATTGTTGAACCCCAACTATTGCATGTTTAATGGTTCTTTTTATACCATTTCGCTGAATATTCAGTTGATTTCTTCCTCTTGATAATTTTTCAAAATCAAGAATATTATTTATTAGCCTTGAAAGCCTATCAGAATCATTGAGCATATTATTTAAAAATTGTCCTTTTATTTCTACTGGCATCCCATCATCATCCATTAATAATTCTGTGGCTGCTCTAATACCTGTTACCGGTGTTTTTAATTCATGGGCAACAGTGTCCAAAAACTCATCTTTTTGTTTGTCTTTACTTATTAGTTCTTCGTTGGCTTGTTTCAACTTTAAAGCAAGAATTGATAATTCCTCGGATTTTTCACGAAGTATTTTATTGTTTGCAATGGTTTCTTTTGATTCTTCCAATATTTTCAGCACTTCTACCAAACTAATTTGTTCTTCCTTAACAGCGCTTGCTATTAAAATTTTTGCAGAGGCACTTCCTATACTACCTGTTAGTAGTTTTTCAGAAAAATTTATCAATCTGGCATCGGCCATTTGTGTATTAGGAGGTATTTTATATTTCATAAAAAACAGGTTCAATGCTCTTTGTGCTCGGTCCTCTCCTAAAAATTTATTCAATACACTTTTGATATCAGACACATAGGCTTCCCCTTTCCAAACCAATGCATTATCTTGTAATGATGAATATTTTGTACTATTAACAAACATTTCAGCATAATTGCGCTCACGATAATTCCCTTTAGAAATTAAAGAAAAAATAAGATAGCATAAAACATTAGCAGACATGCTCCAGAAAAAAGCATGTGTCGGTGGTGATAAAAAATCAATACCAAAAAGAGCATACGGCCTTAATACCGATAAATTAAACAACCCTTTGTCCGTAAAATCATGAATACCTGTAAATGCTTCAATTGTAAAAGGTAACACTAAGGTATATACTGTAACAAAGAATCCGACCAAAATTCCAATTATGGAGGCTTTGGATGAACCTCTATTCCAAAACAATCCTATGAAAAACGATGGTGCTAATTGAGAAATGATAACAAATGAAACCAATGGAATATAAAGAAAGCTCAATTGAAAAATTGATATAAAAAAAGTAGGCTATAATAATGATGCAAAAGATAGAAATTCGTCGAATATTTTTAATATAATTTGAGTTTCTATCTGGCTGTCCTTTACTGAATTTATCCAAAAAACCATATGGAATTATTAAGTTGTTACTCACCATTGTTGATAGTGCCAACGTTGAAACTACAACCATTGATATAACTGCTGAAAACCCACCCAAAAAAACCAACAATGCCAAAAATATATTTTGGTGTTGAAGAGGTAACAGAAGGGCAAAATATTCGGCATTTACAGAATTACCAAATGTTAATTTCCCACTCCAGGCAATAAATATTACAAAAATATTAAAAAGCAATAGATACAATGGAAACATCCAAATAGCTTGTTTTAAATGCTTCTCTCTCGTATTTTCTAAAACAGATACTTGAAATTGTCTGGGTAATAAAAAAATGGCAATAAATGAAATCATTATCATAAAAAACCATTCAAAACCATCTTCTAGGCCATTCATTTTTGCTAAGCTCTCAAAATTTGGAGTCGATGCCATTTGGTTATAAATGTCTGTTGTTCCATCAAATAGGAAAAACGTGATATAAATTCCAATAATTAAAAAAAACAATAACTTTAAAATGGATTCAAAAGAAACAGAAACCACAATTCCACGATGTTTTTCAGAAGCATCAGTTCTTTGGGTTCCAAAAAAAGCAGCAAAAACGGCTAACAATACGGCTATATAAAATGTTGAATCATCAAAAATATTTGTAGAAACATAACTGGCCTCATTTGTCATGATTTCAAATGTTTCAGAGGTAGCCTTAAGTTGTAAGGATATATAAGGAACAATGCCTAGCATACAAATAACAGTAATTAAAGCTCCTAAAAAACGGTTATTACCATATCTAAGGGATATAAAATCCGCTATTGAAGAAATTTTATGCTGCTTTGAAATTCGCATAATTTTTCTCAAAAGAATTATCCACAAAGGTGCGGCTATAACTGGGCCTAAATATATTGGAAGAAAATTTATTCCTGAATTTGCGGCAATACCTACGCTACCATAATACGTCCAAGCTGAACAATACACCGCCAATGAAAGTGTGTAGACAAAAGGGTTATTTACCCACTTGCTTTTTGCATTCTTTTCGGCAAAAAAAGCGATGCAAAATAAAATCGCCAAATAACAAATAATAATACTTATTAAGGCATAATTACTCATAATGTTTCTTTAATACGATATGGGAAATAATAACTGATAGCAACCAGATTGAAAATATTGAAAAATAAAACGTAGGTATTCCAAAAACATCATCATCTATATTAAAAACCAAAACAAAAGGAAGATTAAATAATAAAAATAAGCTTATTGAAAGTACAACAAGTTTTTGTTCGTGGCGCTTTTTCATTCTGCTAGTTTAAAATTATCCTAAAAGTAAGAAAAAAGAGGCTGTCTTAAAAGTGTTTTGATTGTCATTTTGAGCGTAGTCGAAAA
>CAXBHA010000258.1:0-4696 GCA_963974955.1 uncultured Yeosuana sp.
GTTTCCTTTACTTCCGGTTTTAAATAATCAACAAGGTTATTTGAAGCAATAATTTGTTCTGAAGGTATATTTTGAGCACAAATGATTTGTGAAACAACACTAAGTAACGCTATCAAAACAATTTTTAACCAATTCTTCAATTTCAAATTCTGGACTATTTCAATTTTTCCTGAATTTATAATCGTATTATCTATCGGTTCCTGGCCTTTTTCTCCCCATAAAATAGCAATAAGTTTCACTGGGTTATTTTGAAATGTATTATTTGCCAATTCTACATTTACAATACCTCTGTTTTTCATTAAAATATGTTCGGGTTGGGCTTTTCCAGAATTGGTTACGGTATTTTCTTTAAATGTTAAAATTCCTCCAATGGTAGATTCATCATATCCACCACGATAATAGTCCAAAATGACACCATCAATAGCGTCAAATTTTGAATTGGTAACGGTAACGAACTCTGCATTATAATCGCCACCATCGTTGGTTTCTTTGTTTAGCATCAATCCATTTTCGCAATTTTTAATTACAGAATTAACAACAGAAACAGTATCGGCAAACGACCCTTTAGAGACTTCCAGAACACTTTTAAAATTTGATATTTCTGAATTTTCGATGAATAAATCATACGCTTTGCTCATGTTTTTGTCTAAGGTAGCAAACGCATTTTGAGATTTATCTCCAGAAAGAATAATATCTCTCAAAATCAACTTGCCTTTAGGATGCATTTTGAAAGCGGTTTTTGTTGAAGTAAAATTCAATTGAGATTTGTTGTTTTTATCGTTTGATGCTATGGTAATTTCTTTATCAATTATTAAACTTGAATTGATATTAAAACTTCCACTATTTAGTAAAATAATGTCGCCAGAATTGGCTTCTTTAAGTTTGGTGATAAGTTCTTCGGAAGTTGAAACTATTAATTTATTGGCTTCCGTCTTTGATTTTTCCAATGAAAACCAAAGAGTCCCATATTTTGTTCTATCAATTAAAATGGCATTTTCTTTTACAGGATTTACAATGGCACCAATACTGTTATTAGTTGCAGTTCTATCAGTGCCAAAAAGGTCTTTTGTAATGGTTTCAAAATCAAAACCTTCATATATATTGCTCATGTTTTCAGTAGGAACGAATAAATCTTCCGATACTTTTTTAACTGAAAAATCCTTGGTGATCAATCCTTCTGGTTTCACGTCGCTTTTATTTTCATTGTTAATAACGTTGCTTTTAAACGTAACACCATCAACTTTATCGTAATTTACAATAGGGTTTTCATCAGCCACTTCATTATAAATTACATTATTGGCTATAACCACACGTTCTGGCCGTGCCGAACGGATTTCGGAAGCTGGCAATACATCACTCTGGCTCACATTGGAACCTACACTAAATTGCCATGGCGATTTACAATCTATAAAAGAATTGTGCGCCACTACAACATCGGTAACTTGGTTGTAACGGTTTAAAGGCGATTTTGGAATGCCATTCATGATTGCAATCGGACTTCTGAACGATTCGCCTTTTAATTTGTAGAAATAGTTATTGGTAATCCAATGTCCGGTGTTAATAATGCGAATACCACCAATAAATTTAGAATTGTCATTTCCAATAAAAACGTTTCCATCAATCGTGGCATAATTACCGTGGCGTAAAACCAATGAGCCCTCACTTTCAAAAAACACATTATTTCTAAATTCGTTAAAATTGGATTTACTGGAAATAACTTCTACTTCGCCATTGCAGCGGTCGAATAAATTGTGAGAAATATTGGTGTATGATGGCGTCATAGACGTTCCGCTATCGCCAATTTGTATGGTCTCGCCATGTGGACCGCCTTTACGAGGTCTTGGCCCAAAATGATTGTTTATTATTTGATGGTAATTGTTAATATGCTCATTGCCATTTAAAAACACTCTTATAGTTGGCCCAAAATTGGATTTTCCTGTAATGTAACAATTGCTTAACTCATTGTTCCTTCCCCAAAATTCAACCCAATGGTCGCTTACATCGCGGTCCGGTTGGGTAAACCCATCGATAACACATTGTGTGATTTTACAATTATTGGCTATAGAATCGTTATTGATTTTGAATTGAATAACGGTTTTGGAAGGCGTATGGCCATTTTTAAAATACAAATCCCTTACCTCTAAAAAACTGCCCCCTAACTTTAAATTTGAAGCACCTTCAATTGTTACTTTTCCAGCAGTTTCTGCTTTTAAAACGATAGGGTGTTCTTTGGTGCCTTTTCCATAAAATTTAATTTCTACATCCTTCCAGATGCCGTTTGCCAGTATAATATTATCCCCAGCATGACTATTTTTAATAGCAGTATTCAACTCATCAATGTTTGTTGCTTTAATATTGTTTATTTCCACTGAAGGTTTGCATGATACTAAAAAAATTAGCAAACTAGAAATAAAAATTAGTCTTTTCATTAGTGATTATATGTAAAATTTATTTGATTTCATAAGATGAAATTAGGCTTCTTGCCATAATTTTTGAACGCTCTTTAAATCTTTTTTCATGGCGTCAAACACTACTTTTTTATCGACTGACATGGTACGATTCCCTTTTTTTGCTCCTCCCAAATCGTATTCTAAATGCAACGATACTGGTGGTTTTAATTTGTAGTGTTTTAATAACTTAAAATAGGATGTGAAATCTACCATTCCTTCACCAACAGGAACATTAATAGCTTCCCATTTTCCATTTACTTGTCCCCATTTAAAATCTTTTAAAACTATTACTTTTATTTGTGACTGTAATAATTTCAAGCCATTTACCCAAGAATTACCGCCTTCAACCATGGCGTGTCGAATGTCGTATTGCGTTCCAAAATAATCCGGATTTACAGTTTCAAGTATTTTTTTAATTTCCCAAAAGGAAGCACCAACACTCGTGCCGGCATGATTTTGATAACAGCCTACTACACCCAGTTTTTTATTTAATTCCCCTAACTTTTTTATTTCCTCTTGATAGAATAGCAAAGAATCTTCCATAGACATATCTTCTCTGTATTTAAACCAATTGGTTCTGTAATAACTTATATTTTCTTTAGAAGCGGTTTCTAAAACATCTACATCTAAAGGGTTATTAGCGCTTTCAATGCTGGTGGTTATCATGTTACAGTTTACACCACTTTTTCTAATGGCATTAACCGCTTTAGGCAACTCTGTTTTTACAGACTCAGGAAGTACATGACCGTCTGGACGAACGGTTAAATCTACACCCGCAAAACCCATTTCGGCAGCCATTTCACCTGTGGCTTTATAATCTAAAAATTGGAGGTGCTTTGAGAAAATATTTACTGATAAATTATCTGAATCTGTTGTAACAAAGATATTCCTGGATAAACCTAAAAAAGGGATTAAGCTGGCTGACAATGCTGTTTGTTTAACAAAATCCCTTCGTTTCATAGGTGACATAATTCAAAAAATATAAACTGGTTTACCAGATTGGTTTACCAAATATATGTATATTTGTGTTATTACAAAAATTTTAGGGATTAATTATACAATAATAAGCTTTAATTCATGGATTCATTATCAAAATCAACCCGAGAGAAACTTCAACAAGTAAGTACAGCTACCATAGCCACTTATTTATTTAAAAAAGGTTTGAAGAAGCAATACATCCAAAATGTTGTTCCATTAAAGAAGGGGCTTTCAAACATGGTTGGTGAAGCCTTTACTTTACGATACATTCCAGCAAGAGAAGATTTAAACCCAATTACAGTCTTTCAAGACCCAAATCATCCTCAACGCGTGGCCGTTGAAAAATGCCCTAAAGGTGCTGTTCTTGTCATTGACAGCCGTAAAGATGCTAGAGCAGCCTCAGCTGGATCCATATTAATTACACGTTTAATGAAACGCGGAGCGGCAGGGATAGTAACAGATGGAGGATTTAGGGACAGCAAAGACATTGCCGATTTAAATTTCCATTCATACCATCAAAAACCCTCAGCACCAACAAATTTAACATTGCACCAGGCTTTAGATATCAATGTACCTATTGGATGTGGCGATGTGGCTGTGTTTCCAGGAGATGTTATTGTTGGAGATGACGATGGTATTATGGTTATTCCTGCGCATTTAGCCGAAGAAGTAGCTAATGAATGTATTGACATGACTCGATTTGAAAACTACGTGATTGAAAAAGTAAATGAAGGAAAATCTATTATTGGGCTTTATCCTCTAACAAATATGGAAATTAAAAAAGATTTTGAAGTATGGAAAAAATCTAAAAAATAATTCTTAATCTCCTATAAATATATTTATTTCTGATTTGTTTAAATTTAATTATTTGAATGTCCGTATTCATTCATAATACCATTTTTGTCATTCAGAATGGAGTGAAACGAAATGAAGAATCCATTAAAATCAATGCGGTTCCTCCTTTGTCGGAATGACAAAATTATTATATTTTCAGACTTATGACAAATTACGGACATTCAATTTAATTATTTGAATGTAGTCAGTCCATAACAAAAAAAAGTTTGAGAAATTCTTGACATAAATTAAAAAAAAAAGAGAACCATCCCTATGCAGAATTATTCCCTTTTTTGTTATTAACCAACACTATGAAATAACATTACAAATAAACATATTGTTTATTTAACAAAATATGACTTTTGTTAGGATTTCAAAAACCATCATAAAGGCACGTCCTACTAAATTAAAAAACAGCAATCATGACAAAACTT
>CAXBHA010000259.1:0-4688 GCA_963974955.1 uncultured Yeosuana sp.
TATTTTGTTGGCGATTTTGATGGTAAAACCTTCACTATGGATGAAGGATTTGAAAATAGCCTAAGTAAAGAACATAGTTACTGGATAGACTTTGGTCGTGATAATTATGCAGGTGTAACATGGTCTAATGCTACAAGGAAAGACGGAAGTAAACTGATGCTCGGGTGGATGTCTAATTGGGATTATGCCCAAAAAGTACCAACCGAAACTTGGAGAAGTGCCATGACTGTTGCTAGAAAAGTACAGCTTCAAAAAAATGAGAATGGATATAGATTAATCACTAATCCAGTACAAGAGCTTAATAGTTACAGAGGTAAAAAATATAAAAAAGAAAACATCGCCATAAAGGGAGATACCAAAATTATAGATGATGAAGCTATTGATTTAGCTAGTGCAGAGATTCAATTTAATATGTCTGATTTAAAAGAAACGGTTTATACTTTTAAACTGTCAAATAAACTGGGAGACCAATTGTTATTCGGATATGATAATACCAACAAAACGTTTTTCATAGACAGAAAAAACTCTGGAAAAACAGGCTTTTCAGAAAAATTTGCTAATAAAGTATCTACTGCAGCAAGAACATCAACTAATGGTAATTTGTCTGGGACTATTTTATTGGATAAAACATCTATTGAATTGTTTTTTGACAACGGCGAAACGGTAATGACAGAAATATTTTTTCCAAATGCCCCGTATGAATCACTTAGCGTTGAATCTAAAAATCAAGAATTTATTCTTGACAACATCGAAGTACATAAACTGAATTTTAACTAAAACTAATTAATTATGAAATGTAAACAACTGTTTTTATTAACCATGTTTGCCCTATTGAGCATAGTTGCCCAAGGACAAATTAGTGGTACTGTTACTGACCAAGCTGATGGGATGCCGCTTCCAGGTGTTTCAATACTTGTATCAGGGACCACACAGGGAGCTGCTACAGATTTTGATGGAAATTATACATTAGAAAATGTCAGCGGTGATGCCATTTTGGTTTTTAGCTATATTGGCTATAAAACCCAAGAGATACAAGTAAATAATCGCTCTATTATAGACGTTGCTCTTATAGCTGATGCGGCACAACTTGATGAAATTGTGGTTACCGGATATTCCAGGGAGAGAAAGGTAGATGTTACTGGAGCCATTACTGTTGTTGACCTAGGGCCAACGGAAGGTGTAAGTATGAGTTCCGGTAGTGCCATTCAAGGTTTGCAAGGGCGAGTTCCTGGTTTATTCATTGAAAAAAATGGAGACCCAACAGGTAATAGCAATAGGATTTTAATTCGTGGTGCTACTACATTGGGGAACAATGACCCCTTATACGTTATTGATGGTGTGCCAACAGTAAGACAGGAAGTTTTTTCTAGTATAAACCCCAGTGCCATTGAGTCTGTTCAAGTTCTTAAAGATGCCTCGGCATCGTCACTTTATGGAGCTCGTGCAGGTAATGGCGTTATCATTGTTACTACAAAAAACAGTGCTAAAGCCGCTGGTGGGGAAAAGTTTAAAGTAAGTATAAACTCTAATGTATCGGTGCTTTCAGAAAAAAAGCAACGGTACAATATGCTCAATGCACAACAAAGGGGCCAAGCATTATGGCAAGCGTCTGTTAACGATGGCGCTGACCCAAATGCTGGATATGGAGAAATATACAATTTTAACTGGAATGGCGATTTTAATAATCCCGTTTTAAACAGTGTGACCGTACAACCATTTGTAGGAGGTGATTCCAGCGTTCCTGCCGGGGATACAGACTGGCAAGATGAAACCTATGAAACAGGGTATGTTTACAACAACGAAATATCTGTTTCTGGTGGTTCTGATAATTCCTTTCATTTACTGAATATTGGTCATTTAAGAAATACAGGGATTTTAAAATACACGGGCTACGAAAGGATTACGGCAAAATTAAACTCCAATTTTAATCTATTCAATAATAGATTAAGAGTGGGGGTCAATACACAAATGTCAACATCTGATGAAACTTTAGCTTCTCGAGATGTTGGTAGTGCATGGATTCCTAGTTTAGCCATTACTTTGGCACCTACATTACCAGTTTATGATGCTAACGGAGAGTTTGCAGGGCCATTGGGAGCGGGCTATTCCGATAGGAACAACCCATTATTAATGCAATATTTAAACCGTTGGGATAATACTGACAGAACCACCATTTTTGGCAACATTTATGGGGAGTTTGATATTATTGAAAACTTAACCTTTAGAACCAGTTTAGGGTTGGATTTTGGAGATTATAAAAGAAAAGATATCGAGCCTAGGGTAAATAACGGTTTCGTAACAAGAAGCAATAATAGACTGATAATAGATACTAATAAATTCACAAGTTTGGTATTTACAAATACATTAAACTATCAATTAGAGCTAAATGACAAGCATAAAATAAGTGTTCTGTTAGGTGCTGAATCTATAAAAGATGATTTTGATCGTGTTTTGGCACAAGCTGATGGATTTGCGGTAGAAACTGAATCCTTTTTTCAACTAAGTGCGGCTACCGGTGCTAAAACCAACACAGGGTCATCAACCGGTAGTAGATTGTTGTCACAATTCGGGAAAATCAACTATGGTTATGAAGATAGGTATTTAGCCTCCTTTACGTTACGTCGAGATGGATCCTCTAGATTTGGTGCAGATAACAGGTATGGTATTTTTCCTGCTGCTACCGTTGGTTGGAGAATTAGTAACGAAGAATTTTGGAGGGATAATGATTTAGTGAATTCCTTAAAATTTAGAGCGGGTTATGGTGAAGTAGGAAACCAATCTATTGGAGATGTGGCACGTTTTGGCCTATTCGAATCCAGATATGGCGCTAACCAATTGCAAGCTACTGGCGACAATAATTTCTTTAATACCTATTGGAATGTTGGTACTGCATACGATTTAAATGGCATCAATACCGGTAATTTACCATCTGGTTTCGTATCTATACAAGCGGCAAACTCTGGGTTAAAATGGGAAACAACCAAAGAATTAAATTTTGGAGTTGATTTTAGCATGCTCAATAATGATCTGGTTGGTTCATTTGATTATTTTACTAGAGAAACCAGTGATATTTTAACCACACCACCTATTGCATCCGTTGTGGGCGAAGGTCAACAACGGGTATTAAATGGAGCAACTACCAAAACAAGAGGTTGGGAATTAGCGTTATCGTACTCAAAAACTTTGGAAAACGGATTGTCATTTGCGGTGGCAACTAACTTTGGGGCATTTAAGGATGAAATTACGCAATTACCTGATGAGGTAGTATCTTCATACCCTGGGACTGTGGATAATTCCATTATAGGACATTCACAGTTTTCAATATTTGGTTATAAAACGGCAGGATTGTTCCAAAGCCAGGCAGATGTAGATGCAAGTCCAACCCAAGTAGGCGCCAGACCAGGAGGTTTAAAATTTCAGGATTTAGATGGTAATGGAAGTATCGGTGCCGAGGACAGGGATTTTTTAGGTACAACATTGCCCGACCTTGAATACGGTATCCGAATTGATTTAAAATACAAGAATTTTGATTTGTCCGCTTTTGGCTCAGGTGTTACGGGTAGAATTGGGCAAGACCCCTATATTTTCTGGAATAACTTTGTACAAGGTAGAGAAAATGCAGGACTTGGTGTTTTAGATGCCTGGACTCCAAATAATACAGGATCTTCCATTCCTTCGTTATCATTAGCTTTTAATGACCAAAGAATTTCAGACTATCTGTATAGAAAGAATTCCTATTTTAAATTAAGAAACCTTCAATTTGGTTATTCACTTCCAGAAGACATGATAAGTAAATGGGCAGGCATGACAGGATTAAGGATTTATTTTCAAGGAGAAAATTTATTTTGGTTCACGCCTAATGATTATATAGGCGCAGATCCTGAAAGAACAAATGTGGATAATATCCCTGTACCAACTACACTTTCACTTGGACTTAACATAAACTTTTAAAAAATGGCAAACATGAAAAATATAAAAACACTGTTAATAGGAATTGTTGCTGCATGTATTGTGGTAGGATGTTCCAAAGACTTTTTGGAATATGAACCAGAAGGTGTATTATCCAATGAAAATGTTGCAACAGCAGATAACGCAGAGGCTTTGGTAGTTGCGGCATACGCTGGAATAGCAAATGACGATATGATAGGGCCGCTTACCCATATGTGGGTTTTTGGAAGCGTCCGTTCTGATGATGCCTACAAAGGTGGTGGAGGACGTAGCGATGTTGATATTGTTGATCGCTACGAGCAATATAATTTAACCATTGCCGATGACCCGTCTGATTGGATGGGGCCAAGAACTTGGACCAATTATTACAAAGCCATTTCGAGAGCTAATTTTGCTTTAAGAGTAATTAACGAAATCCCTGATGCTGATTACGCAGATAAAACAACTAGACAAGCAGAACTTCGTTTTTTAAGAGCGCACTCGCACTTTATGTTGAAATTGTTATTCAAAAAAATTCCTTATATCACGGAAGACTTAACCCGAGAGGAGGTTGCTCTTGTAAAAAATGATTTAACTAATGATGCTTTATGGGATACTATTGCAGCCGATTTCTTGTTCGCTTATAACAATTTACCACAAGCACAAGATCAAGTTGGTAGAGCAGACAAAAATGCTGCAGCTGCATATTTAGCCAAACTTCGTTTATACCAAGCTTATGAGCAAAATGATACACATCAAGT
>CAXBHA010000260.1:0-4688 GCA_963974955.1 uncultured Yeosuana sp.
CTAAATCTTTTTGGTATTCCAATCCTTTTAAGGGACCAAATTGTTCATATTTATACAAATCCTTATCCGCATTAATTTCAACCACGATGCCAGAATTAGCGAATAAATTATTTCGTTTGGAAGGTGACATTCCATTAACAACCACTTCGCCACTGGCCGTGGCAGCAGGCACAATAAAGCCACCTGGACACATACAAAACGAGTAAACGCCTCGTTCATTAACTTGTTGAACTAAAGCATACGATGCTGCTGGTAGTAATTTACTGCGCTTACCACTACAATGATATTGAATAGAATCTATAATATGTTGCGGATGTTCTACACGAACGCCCATTGCAAAGGATTTTGCTTCCAGGGCTATGTTCTTTTTATATAGTAAATAAAAGACGTCTCGTGCCGAATGCCCTGTTGCTAAAATAACTCGGTTTACTGTGATGTCTTTGCCGTTTTGTAGCAGAATTGTTTCAATTTTACGGTTTTTAACGGTAAAATCAATAACCCGTGTTTCAAAATAAATTTCACCACCATATTTTAAAATGGTCTCTCGTATGTTTTGAACGACTTTTGGTAATTTATTGGTCCCAATATGCGGATGTGCATCAATTAATATTTGCTCTGTGGCACCATGATGGACCAGATTTTCAAAGATGCGTCTTACATCGCCGCGTTTTAAACTGCGTGTATAGAGTTTACCATCGCTATACGTGCCGGCACCACCTTCACCAAAACAGTAGTTGGAATTTTCATTTACAATATGGTCTTGGTTAATAGCCTTTATATCACGCCGTCTGTCCTGAACATTTTTACCGCGTTCAAAAACAACAGGTTTAAAACCTAATTCTATGCAGCGTAAAGCGGCATACATACCAGCAGGACCAAAACCAATAATATGAATGGGTTTTGATTTAGAAACATCTTTATAATTAAAAACATATTCCGATGCTTTTGGTAGCGCCTCTTTAATGTAAACGGCCACTTTATAATTAAAAATAATTTGCGGTTTACGAGCATCAATAGATTTACGTAGTACTTTAACACCAATAATATCTTCCATTTTCATTTTTAAAAAATGAGCAGATTTTTTAACAAGACTATCAGGTTGTGCTTCCTCTTGAAGTGTGATACGTAATTGGATCTCCTTTACCATGTCGCGAATTTAACGAAAATAGAAATAGCAGTAAAAAAGATTTTTTTTTGGAGTTGCGTTTAACAGGATAGACTATGATTTTGGGGTTGATAATATCGTAGATTTTTTCCTCAAAGAAATCGGTTGGTTAAAAATATTAAACTTTTTACAAAACGAAAGGGCTTATACAATGCAGATAATAGTCTTAAAAAAACACAAGGTGTGAATGATGTAACGTAATGATATTGTTATGTAACATTAAAGGGATATGGCAACCTTATCTTTGATTCGGGATAATTATTCACATTCATTTTAGACTAAGGAATCTTATGTTAGGTTTACGTAAGGAACCGCTATTTTAATTTATGGGCAATAAACGAATAGACAGCATAAAGCAAGTCTTAAATGGGTATAAAAAAGGCGGTGTAAAAATCAATTTATCAAGTCAATTAGTTTTACTTTTGTAAAGTAATTTAACCGTTATGCAACAAACCACTAATACCATTTTAATGATTCGTCCTGTTAATTTTAGGATGAATGAGCAAACTGCTGTAAATAATTATTATCAAAAGGTATTGGATAATTTATTGCCTGAAACTGTTAATGCCAAAGCACAACAGGAATTTGATGCCTTTGTTAAAAAGCTTCAGAATATTGGGGTAAATGTAATTGTGGTTAATGATAACACGAATACCGATACACCAGATTCAATCTTTCCGAACAACTGGATCTCTTTTCATCAAAATGGTAATATTGGATTGTATCCTATGTTTGCTGCAAATCGCCGAATGGAGCGTCGTGACGACATCTTAGATACGTTGGAAGCTAAAGGTTTTTCAATCAATCAAATTTATGATTATACCGATGCCGAAGCCGAATCTGTTTTTCTTGAAGTAAGCGTATGCCTATTTATCATACCAATGTTATAATGTGTCTTGGAGAAACATTTGCTGTTATTTGTTTAGCAAGTATCGATGATAAAAATGAAAGAAGGAATGTTGTTAAACATTTAAAGGAAGATGGTAAAGAGATTATTGATATTACCGAATCCCAAGTCAATAATTTTGCTGGTAACATGTTGCAAGTAAAGGGAACAAATGACGCGTTATATTTAATAATGAGTCAAGCAGCATTTGAGTCGCTTTCAAACGATCAATTAAAAACGCTCAATAAACATAATACCGGTATCGTATCGAGCTCGTTAGATACAATTGAGGCCTGTGGCGGTGGAAGTGCACGCTGCATGATGGCAGAAGTGTTTTTGCCTAAAGCTTAGGTACTATTGTGCAGGTTTAGATTTTGGTAGCTGCACATAAAAGGTACTACCTACATTTAGATTGCTTTCTACCCAAATTTTACCGTGGTTTAATTCAACCAATTCCTTGCAAATTGATAAACCAAGACCAGTTCCTTTTTCATTGCTAGTGCCAATCGTAGTAAAGGAATTGCTTTTAAATAACTTGTCTATATTCTCTTTGGAGATGCCAACACCTGTATCGGCAACACTTATAATACAACTACCGTTACTAATATGGTTTGAAACGGTAATGGTGTCACCTTTTTTACAGAATTTTACTGCGTTTGCCAATAGATTTTGAATTACAATTTCGAACATGCTTTTATCTGCATAAGCAAAATCGCGTAATGAATGATCTATTAAATCGATGCCTTTACTGTCCAATCGCTGCTCAATTAATTTTATTTTATCCTCAAAAACTTCTTGAATATCAAACAAACTCGGATTAGGTTCAAGCGATTGCATTTGCGATTTGGACCAGTTAAGCAAATTAAACAACAACAAGGAAGCATTATTTGCATTTTCGCTTAACTCTGGGATTAAATTATCAAATTCCTCTCTCGTTAATGAACCATCTCTTAATAAATCGATAAAACCATTAATAGAGGATAGAGAATCTTTTAAATCATGTGAAACTATAGAAAATAATTTATCTTTTACATTATTAACATTTTCGAGATGCTCGGTTTGCTCTTGAAAGGCTTTATTCTGTAATTCGATTTTAATGTTTTTTTCTTCTAATTCTTGAGTGTATTTAATACTGCTATTTCGTTTAAGAAATATTAAAATTAAAAACGTTGATACAACGGCTAAAGCGGCCAATAGGGCATAAAAAATTAGCTGAAAGCGGTTAAACTTTTGAGTAATTTCAACAGTACTTTCATTTCCACCTTGATTTCCTTTTAGATTGGTATTTATACTATCAAAGTCAGGGTTTAATTCAAGGGCAGAATCCGACAAAGTATCTTTGGAAATATCCTTTTTTTCAAGATCGTTTTTTAAGTTGAAATATTCTCTTTGCCACATAAAGGCGCTTTCAAATTTGTTCTTTGTAGAATCTAAAGCCTTCATCAATTTATAATACCTAAGTAATTCAGATTTATTATCAATTGATTTGGCAAGAGCACCAGCTTCCATTAGTTGGTTTTCTGCAAGAACCAACTTTCTTTGATTTAGATTTAATTCTCCTAGATTATTGAGCGCAATGGTTAATCCTAGTTTGTTTTTTGATTTTCTATTAAGTGTCAACCCCTGTATTAAATAGGATGAAGCTTTAGCATAATCATTAAACTTGAGATATTCGCCACCAAGTTTAGGTAAAATATTTCCACGAATTGAATCATTGCTATCCCCTACGGTTGCAAGAACAGTTTCATAATAGTCTATCGCTTTTCTATATTCCTTTTGATACGAATACATTTCTGCTAAGCGACTGTTGGATTCTATGATTCCATCCGTATTATTCAATCGTTTTTGAAGCTGAAGTGTTTTTAAATAAAATTCAACTGCTTTATCATAAGCATTCATTTTATAATAGGCTCTAGCGACATTATTGTAAGCCGAACAAAGATCTACATATAAATGTTCCTTTTCCAGTACTTCAATTGAGGCCAACGAATACTGTAACCCTTTTGGGTAGTTGCCCCTATTAATTTCAATTAAACCAATACTGTTGTTCACTTTTGCTATTCCCAGCGTATCCCTTAACTGTGCATATAAGGCTTTAGATCTGGAATAGCCCGTTACCGCATTGATATAATCATTTTTACTGGCGTAAATCAGTGATTTATAATAGGTGGCTTCTGCAGTACCAAAAGTGTAATTCATATTGCTCGAAAGTTTCTCGCTTTCAAAAATATATTTTAGTGCTCTATCATAATCTTTTATGTCGTAGAGCTTTTTAATAAGTTTTAATGAGGTATCAACTTTTAAAGTGTCAGTTTTTTGAAACGCCAATTGTATGGAAAGACTATCTATCTCTTTAGTTTGAGAAAAACTAAGGAATACCGATAAAAATAGAATCAAAGTAATTTTTTTCCTCATACAATATTTAGAATACTACCTGCAATATTATAATCATATAACGTTTCTTGTTGAGGGAATTAAGACTACACTATTTAGGTGTACTATTAGTTAGTTTTAAAAATATAAATTTGAATTTAATAGCAATACACTAACAAAAGTTGCGAAAAGTGATTTAAAAATCTAATTTCTGCGTTTTAATGCGAATAAATCAGATAAAATGACAACGTAAAAAAAGGTAAA
>CAXBHA010000261.1:0-4682 GCA_963974955.1 uncultured Yeosuana sp.
TGAAAGATTGATAAAAATTTTAAACTTTTTTGAAAATGCCGATCGCTTTCATGGGGCTTGGTCGCACTGGATTGACGGAGCAACCGGTAACGTAATCCCATTTGGTCCTCAAGACAATGGTGGCGATATAGTTGAAACCGCTTTTTTGGCACAAGGACTGATCTGTGTAAAGGAATATTTCAAAAATGGCTCGACCGACGAAATGGCATTGGCAAATAAAGCGGATGCGCTTTGGAAAGGTGTGGAATGGAATTGGTACACTCAAGGACAGGATGCATTGTATTGGCTTTGGAGCCCTAATTATGGTTTTGCAATCAACCTTAAACTGCAAGGCTATAATGAAACCATGATAGCCTATGTTTTGGCCGCAGCTTCGCCCGATTTTCCAATTACCAAAGCCACTTATACCGTTGGTTGGACCAACAATGGAAACATTAAGGCAAGCAATTCCCAATATGGCATCCCCTTAATTTTAAAGCATGTGGGCTCGCCACAATATGGTGGCCCGTTGTTTTTCAGCCATTATTCCTTTTTGGGATTAAACCCAACTACCCTATCCGACCAATATGCAAATTACTGGGATTTGGTGGTCAACCATACTAAAATTAACCGTACATATTGTATAGAAAATCCTAAGAACTACAAAGATTACGGAGCGGATTTTTGGGGCTTGACAGCCAGTTATTCAAGAAATACGGATGGCACTTTAGGGTATTCCGCCCATAGTCCATCAAACGATTTGGGTATCGTATCTCCTACAGCAGCAATTAGTTCAATACCTTATACTCCATCAGAATCTTTACAAGTCATGCGTTTTTTATATAGTAATAAAGATAAATTATTAGGTCCTGCAGGGTTTTACGATGCGTATAGTCCACAATATAATTATTGGGTCGCTGATGCCTATTTAGCAATAGATCAAGGGCCGCAAATTGTGATGATTGAAAATTATAGGACCCAATTGCTCTGGAATCTGTTTATGCAAAACGAAGACGTAAAATATGGTTTGGATGTGCTTGGATTTAATTATTAAATTGCATAGAATGCAGAATTGGGGAAAGAAATATATGAAATGTAAACTATTGTTCGGGCTATTCATTTTATCATCAAATTTATTTGTGGCACAAACCCAAGAACTTTTTTCAAGAGAATTATATGTCAATAAAAATGACACATTGAGATATCGTTTGTTATTGCCTAAAGATTTTTCCGAAGCCAAAACCTATCCGTTGGTTTTATTCCTTCATGGAGGAGGTGAAAGAGGAAATGACAATAAATCCCAGTTGGTTCACGGAAGCAAACTGTTTTCAGATAACTATAACACAAATAAATTCCCTGCTATCATTGTTTTTCCTCAATGCCCCAAAGAAGATTATTGGTCCAACGTAAAAAGAGATTATTCAAAAAAAGGAATTGAAAAATTTAAGTACAAAAAGTTAGGGAAACCAACTAAATCAATGCAATTTGTATTAAATATAATGGATGAAATGACAACCAAGCCTTATGTTAAAAAAAATCAAGTTTATGTAGGTGGGCTTTCTATGGGAGGTATGGGCGCTTTTGATATACTCAAAAGAAGACCCAATATGTTTGCAGCTGCATTTCCAATTTCTGGTGGAGGCAATCCAAAATCAGTACGAAAATATGCCAATAAAGTATCGTTATGGATATTTCATGGTGGCAAGGATGATGTGGTAGATCCTTATTTTTCCTTAAAAATGGTTACAGCCCTCAAAGAAAAAGGAGCTGATGTTAAATTAAGTTACTATGAAAACGATAATCACAACAGTTGGGATTCTGCATTTGCCGAACCTGATTTATTACCTTGGTTGTTTTCTAAATCAAAATCAAAAAAACAAAAATGAAGAAAATATCCTTAACGATTATCTGTAGTGCGGCACTTTTTTTTGTGTCCTGTAATTCAAAAGAAAATAGATCGATTCCTTCTAATGAAAACTCTTTTGAAGTAAAGGTAGATTCCATCTTGAGCCTAATGACTGTTGAAGAAAAAATCGGACAATTAAACTTGCCAAGTGCCGGTCAATTTACTACAGGACAAGCTAAAAATTCAGATATTGGTGGTAAAATTGAAAAAGGATTGGTTGGAGGTCTTTTCAATATTAAATCCATAGCAAGCATTAGGGATATTCAAAAAATCGCTATTGAAAAAAGTCGTTTAAAAATTCCTCTGGTTTTTGGAATGGATGTCATTCATGGGTACGAAACGACGTTTCCAATCCCATTGGGACTCTCATGTTCTTGGGATATGGAACTGATTGAAAAAACAGCTCGAATGGCTGCACAAGAAGCAACGGCCGATGGTATTAACTGGACGTTTTCTCCTATGGTGGACATATCGAGAGATCCACGCTGGGGACGAGTCTCCGAAGGTTCTGGAGAAGATCCTTTTTTAGGGAGTGAAGTTGCAAAAGCCATGGTACAAGGTTATCAAGGCGATGACTTAGCTCAAAATAACACCTTAATGGCTTGTGTGAAGCATTTTGCATTGTATGGTGCGCCCGAAGCTGGTAGAGATTATAATACGGTCGACATGAGCAGAATAAGAATGTATAACGAGTATTTACCACCTTATAAAGCGGCCGTAGATGCTGGAGTAGGATCTGTAATGGCTTCTTTTAATGAAATAGATGGCATTCCTGCAACCGGAAACAAATGGTTACTTACAGATTTGTTAAGAGATCAATGGGGTTTTAAAGGCTTTGTAGTCTCAGACTATACTGGCATTGAAGAAATGATATATCATGGTGTTGGAGATTTGCAACAAGTTTCGGCACAAGCATTAAACGCTGGCTTGGATATGGATATGGTTTCTGAAGGGTTTTTAACTACTTTGAAAAAATCTTTAGAAGAAGGTAAAATAACTATCCAAACTTTGGATGAGGCTGTAAAAAGTATTTTAACCGCTAAATACAAATTAGGATTATTTGATGACCCGTATAAATATTGCGATGACAACAGAGCAAAAACTGAAATTTTTACTACAGAAAATAGAGTTTTCGCCAGAGACGTTGCAACGCAATCTATGGTATTATTAAAAAATGACAATCAAATTTTACCATTAAAAAAATCAGGTAAAATATTAGTGGTCGGGCCTTTGGCAAATACAAAAGAAAATATGGCAGGCACTTGGAGTGTTGCCACCCCGAAAGATAAATCCATTGGCTTTTTGGATGGTATTAAAGAGGTTTCAGGAGAAAATACATCTGTTTTTTATGCCAAAGGAAGTAATTTATCGTACGATGAGAATTTTGAAAAAATTGTTACCATGTTTGGTAGGGAGATTCCAAGAGACGGGAGATCAGATGAACAGTTAAGACAAGAAGCTATAAATATTGCTTCAAAATGTGATGTTATTATTGCGGCTGTTGGTGAATCCTCAGAAATGAGTGGAGAAAGCAGCAGTCGATCAGACATCTCAATTCCACAAGCTCAAAAAGATTTATTGCGAGCATTGGTAAAAACAGGGAAACCAGTAGTAATTGTTTTATTTAATGGAAGGCCATTAGTGCTAACGGAGGAATCGAAATCCGCAACCGCAATTTTAGATGTTTGGTTTAGTGGAAGTGAATCTGGTCATGCAATTGCAGATGTATTGTTTGGAAATGTAAATCCATCTGGGAAATTAACCTCCACTTTTCCTAGAAATGTAGGTCAAATTCCTATATATTATAACCATAAAAATACGGGTAGACCACTTAACAACAAAGATGGCAAGTTTGTAAAATTCCTTTCAAATTATTTAGATGTCCCCAATGAGCCTTTATATCCCTTTGGTTTTGGTTTAAGTTATACAACGTTCAATTATTCCAATTTTAAATTAAGTGCTTCAAAAATTAATACATCAGAATCTGTTCAAGTTTCTGTAGACATTACTAATTCCGGCAATTATGATGGGAAAGAAGTTGTGCAATTATACATTCGTGATTTAGTAGGAACCGTTACCAGACCTGTAAAAGAACTAAAGGGTTTTCAAAAAATAAATTTAAAAAAGGGAGAAACTAAAACTGTAATTTTTAATCTTTCTGTCGAAGATTTAAAGTTTTATAATTCCAATTTAGATTTTGTGGCAGAACCAGGAATGTTTCAAGTGTTTGTTGGAACCAATTCAGATACTGAACTAATGAAAGAATTTGAATTGACCCAATAAAGCCCAATGATGAAAAAACTGATCGCTTTACTCCTATTTATTTCGTTCCAGGCCTCAATTGCACAACAAAAAACCTATTGTAACCCTATCAATGTCGACTACGGATACACTCCTTTTGATGTATTTTCAAAACAAGGAAAACACCGTGCCACAGCCGATCCTGTCATTGTAAATTTTCGAAATAAATATTTCCTCTTTTCTACCAATCAGGAGGGCTATTGGTGGAGCGATGATATGCTGAACTGGAAATTTGTTTATCGCAAATTCCTACGTGACAATAAATACATTCACGACCTAAACGCCCCGGCAGTTTGGGCAATGAAAGATACACTTTATGTATATGGCTCAACTTGGCAATCTGATTTCCCAATTTGGAAAAGCACCAATCCAACTGTTGATGATTGGCAAATTGCCGTCGATACGCTCAAAGTTGGCGCCTGGGATCCCGCTTTTCATTATGATGAAGATCAAGACAAGTTGTATCTCTATTGGGGTTCCAGTAATGTATGGCCTA
>CAXBHA010000262.1:0-4679 GCA_963974955.1 uncultured Yeosuana sp.
TCTTGAAAAACAATACCTAATTTTCGTCTTAAAAAAGGAATGTCGTTATCATTTAGATTTTTTAAATCATGCCCTACAATATGTCCTTCTCCTTCGGTAAGCGTTAAATCGCCATAAAGGATTTTCATAAAGCTGCTTTTGCCAGATCCCGTTTTTCCAATTAAATAGACAAATTCTCCTTTATTCACTTCAACATTAACATTAGAAAGAACAAGGTTATCACCTTGCGAAATAGAAGCATCTTTTAATTGTAAGATAGGATTGGCCATGTTTTTTTATAAATTTTAAGTGATGTAAATGTATTATTAAAAAGTTAAAAGTTAAAAGTTAAATGTTTAAAACTCATGAGTTATGGGTTAAAAGTTGAAAGTTTGGAACAAAACTTATTTAAAAGGCTACTTACTGCCACTGAATACTGAAAATTTTTTGCCTTTTAATAACTTGGTTTATAATTATAGCACGATTGTTGCGTTATAAGATTTAGATTAAATTATCTTTGATTTTAAATTAATACCATAATTTTAATGACTCTAAAAAACATTGTTTTCCTTTGGTTTGCCATAAGTTTTAGCTACCAATTAAAAGCACAACAGTCTGCAGTATATACCAACGATTTAGTAGACTATCAAAAGGCCTTAACACTTTACAATAACCAACAATATTTGGCCGCTCAATCCTTATTTGGTTCTGTTCAAAAAACTGCGAAAGACGAAGTTTTACAATCTAATCTTGCCTATTATATTGCAAATTGTGCTGTTAGGTTAAACCAGCAAAATGCCGATAAATTAGTTGAAGATTTTGTAAAAACGTACCCAACCAGTCCAAAGCGCAATACGGCGTTTGTGGATGTTGCCGATTATTATTTCGAAAATTCAAAGTATGCCTATGCTCGAAAATGGTATGATAAGGTGAATGAGGAAGCTCTGTCAAGAAAAGAGATTGAAAAATTCAATTTTAACAATGGTTATTCCGCATTTGTTGCCAAACAATACAAGGATGCCAAAAAATATTTAAGTCGTGTTGAAAACTCTCAGGAATATGGGTCTCAGGCTAAATATTATATTGGTTTTATGGCCTATGAAGGCGATGATTATAACCAAGCCAATGCTTATTTTGAGCAGGTGAGTAATCAAGAACGCTATAAAGAAAAATTATCTTACTATCAGGCTGACTTGAATTTTAAACTCGGTAATTTTGAAAAGGCGATTGCCCTTGCAAAAGAAAAAATAAATACAAGTGACGCTACTGAAGTCTCTGAACTATCAAAAATTATAGGAGAAAGTTATTTTAACTTAGAAAAGTATGCTGAGGCCATACCTTATTTAAATGATTATAAAGGGAAAAATGGAAAGTGGAGTAACATAGATTTTTATCAATTAGGATATGCCTATTATAAACAAAGGGATTATGAAAATGCCATTTCTGAATTTAACAAAATAATTGGAGGGCAAGATGCCACCGCTCAAAATGCGTATTATCATTTAGGGGAAAGCTACATTAATCTTGATAAAAAACAGGAAGCTTTAAATGCGTTTAGAAATGCTTCTCAAATGAATTATGATTTAAAAATTCAAGAAGATTCATGGCTTAATTATGCTAAGATTAGTTATGAAATTGGAAACCCGTATCAATCTGCACCACAGGTTTTAGCTGGATATCTTGATAAGTATCCTAATTCAAACTATAAAGAGGAGATTGAAACCCTGTTAATTGATTCTTATATTACCTCAAAAAATTATAAAGAAGCCTTAAAATTACTCGATGGTAAACGAAGTTTTGAAAATAAGGTTGCGTTTCAAAAAGTTGCTTTTTACAGAGGTATTGAATTATACAACGAAGGGAACTATCTTGAAGCAGGAACACTTTTTAGCCAATCGTTAAAAGAGCCTAGAGACGATAAATATACGGCTCGAGCCACCTTTTGGAAAGCCGAAACAGATTATAATCTAACTAACTATGACGATGCTTTAATTGGTTTTAAACAGTTTGAACAGGAAAATGTTGCAAGATCAACTCCAGAATTTATAAATATTGATTATAACTTGGCTTATACCTACTTTAAGCTTAAAAATTATGAGCAAGCAAGTCGTTATTTTAGTCAGTTCACAACCAATAGAAAGGAAGATAAAGTACGTTTGAACGATGCCTATTTACGTTTAGGAGATGTTTATTTTGTGACCAGTGATTATAAAGATGCCATTAAGGCTTACGACAATGCGAATAAATTAAGTGAAATAGATTCGGATTATGCGTATTTTCAAAAAGCCATAAGTGCGGGTTATATCGGGCAAGCTTCAAAAAAAATATCAGAATTGGAACAGTTTATTATAAACTATCCGAATTCTAAACTTCGTGATGACGCCATGTATGAGTTGGGAAATTCATATGTAAAAGCCAGTGAAACCGATAAAGCGATGTTAATATATAATCGTTTGAACAGCGAGTATAAAATGAGTTCATTCGTTCCAAAATCGTTGCTGCGTCAAGGCTTGGTGTTTTACAATTCAAGTAAAAATGATCAAGCGTTAACTAAGTTTAAAACAGTAGCGGCTGATTATCCCGGGACTCCTGAAGCCGTTCAAGCCGTATCTACAGCACGTTTAATATACATTGATTTAGGTCGTGTAAACGAATATGCCTCTTGGGTAAAAACTCTCGATTATGTTGAAGTCTCTGATGCCGATTTGGATAATGCTACTTATGAAGCCGCAGAAAAACAGTATTTAGATAATAATTCTGATAAGGCCATAGCGCAATTTAACGCGTATCTTAATCAGTTTAAAAATGGATTGCACGTTTTACAGGCCCATTTTTATATAGCACAACTGTATTATAAACAAAACCTAATGGCAAATGCAGCGCCACATTACAAATATATAGTAGAAACCTCTAGGAGTGAATTTACAGAAGAAGCGCTATTGAGATTATCGCAATTTTATTTAGAAAGTAAAAGTTGGAAAATGGCTATGCCATTATTACAGAGGCTAGAAGAGGAAGCAAGTTTCCCTCAAAATGTGGTCTTTGCACAATCTAATTTAATGAAAGCCAATTATCAATTAAACAATTACAAGGAGGCTGTTTCTTATGCTGAAAAGGTGCTTACAAATTCAAGAATTGATAATAAAATTGAAGCTGATGCACATATCATTATTGCACGTTCTGCCATGAAAACAGGTGATGAAAATAAAGCTAAAAGTGCCTACGCGAAAGTTGAAAACGTAGCAACGGGAGAAACAGCAGCCGAAGCTTTGTATTTTAGTGCTTACTTTAAAAATAAAGAAGGAAAATTCGAAGCATCCAATAATACTGTGCAAAAGTTGGCTAAAGATTATTCAGGATATAAATATTACAGTGCCAAAGGGTTAGTGCTTATGGCAAAAAACTTTTATGCCTTAAAAGATGCGTATCAAGCAACCTATATCTTAGAAAGTGTAATTGAAAACTTTAAGGAGTTTAGTGATGTTATTTCTGAAGCTAAATCAGAATTGGACAACATAAAATCCGAAGAGGCAAAGACCAATTCTTCAATAAAAACAGGCGGTAATTAATTAAGTTAAATTAAACAGGACATATCTTATGCGAAAGCACATCAAATATATTTTAGGAATAATAATCATGCTTTTTGTAACAAGTGCATTTTCTCAGAAAAAGGAAAATGACACTATAAATACTGGCGTTATAAATGTGGTTAAGCCATACGCACCAACCATTGCCGATGCCTTTAAAGTAAAAGAAACACCATCGCTTGATGACCAAGAAACAACCACGAAAAAGAAAATTAAATACAATATATTTTCATTTCCAGTCGCCTCAACATTTACACCTGCAAAAGGTAAAGCGGCAAGCGTTGAAAAACAGAAACCTGTAAAATTGTTTGACAATTATGCTACAGTTGGGGTGGGTTCATACACTACTATTTTAGGTGAAGTTTATTTAAATCATGCTATAAGCAGGACCGAAAGTGTGGGCGGCTATGTGAGTCACCATTCGTCACAAGGTGGGATTCCAGATTTACTGCTTGATGATGCTTTTTCAGACTCAAAAATAAATGTAAATTACACCACCAGATTAAGAGATTTAAGTTGGAATGTAGAAGCGGGTTTTCAGCATCAAAGCTATAATTGGTATGGTTTGCCACAATCTCAGGTCGATTTAGCAAGAACCAATAATATTAAAGGAGGGCATTCCTTTTTTGGAGCACATTTTGGAAGTGATGTAACCTTTAATAACACCTATATTAATTCAGGAAGCTTTTTGTTCAGACGTTTCGGGGACAATCAAGGATCTGGCGAAAATAGGTTTGTTGTAAAATCCACTGCCGATATCCCAATCAATGGAGAAGAGATTGCAACCGATATTGTATTTGATTATTTAGGAGGCTCCTTTGACAGAAACTATTTGACTACTGACGAATTAAAATACGGTAATTTCCAAATAGGAATAAAACCGAAATCACAGCAACATCTCAAGACTATTCCTATGGAAATTCTTTTGGAATTGTTTATGATGATATAGACACCTTTAGTTTTGCGGGAGAAATTGATGTGGATGTTAATCGGAATTTTAGGGTGGGAATAAAAGCAGAATATTTTACTTATTCAACAAATGGTCAAGCAGAAGCTTGGAATTTACCAGATGTTAAAGGATCCTTATTTTTGGACTACCAAATAGATGAACAT
>CAXBHA010000263.1:0-4663 GCA_963974955.1 uncultured Yeosuana sp.
AAGGATATCCTACGTGGTGGACAGGAGTTGGTTCTGACTACTCTTCTGATGGTGGCCAATGGGTCGCTAACACAGGTTTTTCTTGGGGAGATAGAATTTCTGCAAGAGCAGGCGGTCCAGATGCTGTAACTGTTGGCGATAGAAGATTTGAAGCTGTTTCCGGGAATATTATATATCCTATAACTGCAAAAAATTCTAGAGAGGTTTTTAATCAATCCAATAGAGATCAAGTTTTTGGTGATGGATTGACTTTCGATAATTCTGTTGGTATTTCATTTGGTGGTGACTCCAGTAGTACTTACCTTAGTTATTCAGACTGGAATCAAGATGGAATTATAAAAGGTAAATCCAATTACCGAAGACAAACTTTACGTTTAAATCATGTTGTTGAATTATCTGATCAATTTACTGCAAAATTCAACACCAGTTATTCAAAAATCAATTCAGATCGTATCCAACAAGGGTCAAACCTTAACGGTTTATATCTAGGGTATTTAAGAACGGCTCCAGATTATGACAATAGAGATTATAAAGGCACTTATTTTAATGCGAATAACGTCCCAACATTGAATTCTCAAAGGTCCTATAGAAATTATATGGGCAGTGCTGCTCCAGCATACAACAACCCAGGCTGGACCATTAATGAACAGGACAACCCTAATACCGTTGAAAGGTTTATTTTTAATCCAGAATTAAACTGGAAACTAAACGACAACATGACTTTAATAGCTCGATATGGTATAGATTATTACACCGATCACAGAGAAACATTCTTCCCTGTAAATTCTGCCAGTAGTTTTTCGACAGGGTATTATTCACAAGACGATATCCAAGAAAAAACCGAGAACGTAAACGTTTTTATACAATCACAACATAATGTGTCAGACGACTTTAACTTTGGTTGGATTTTAGGAACTGCTCTGGATAGAAATACATATGCACGTATAACAGGAGAGTCTAGTCTATTCACAAACCCTGTTGTTGATGATCTAAGGATTTTTGGCAATGCGACGGCTGCCAATGAAATACCATCAAGTTTCAAATCGGAAACCAGAAAATCTGGGGCTTATGCCGTTTTAAATGCAGAATTCTTTAAGCAATTATATTTTGAAGCTTCAGGAAGATTAGAACGTTCATCAACCATGATTGGGAATGTTTTCTATCCTTCGGCTTCTTTAGGATGGCAGTTTTCTGAAATGACGGGCGAAAGCGATATTTTTTCATTTGGTAAATTAAGGGTGTCTTATGGTGAAATTGGAATTACCCCACAGCCTTATGCAACAAGTACTCTTTATGGTCCTGGAGGCATATTAGCCTCTTGGAATGATGAATTAAATGCCGCAAACTATGGCAACCCATTTACTAGAAGTAACACCCTAGGGAATCCTAACTTAAAAGAAGAACGCGTATCAGAAATAGAAATAGGTACAGATTTAAGATTCTTAAAAAACAGGTTGACACTTGGTTTAACCTATTATGACAGAAAAACTGTAGATGCCATTTTAAATGTTGATGTTCCTTCTTCTACTGGTTTTAATGGAACCCTAGCCAATGCTGCAGAGTTAACCAATAAAGGTTTTGAGGCAGATTTATCTTATAAAATTATAGCTGGTTCTAATTTAAATTGGTCATTAAATGCCAATTTTTCTAAAAACGATAATACAGTTACAAACTTAAGTGGTGTTCAATCAGTATTTTTAGCTGGATTTACAGGCACTTCGTCAAGAATTGTTGAAGGCGAACCTGTAGGCACATTATGGGGCGGTAAATTTGCACGAGATGCAGCTGGAGCTTATGTATTAGATGCCAATGGTTTTCCAACTATCGCCGCTGAGGAAGGAATTTTAGGAGATCCAAATCCAGATTGGATTGGCGGTTTAGGTACTGTCATTTCATACAAAGGACTAACCTTGTCTGCCCAATTTGAGACTTCCCAAGGAAATGATCATTGGACAGGTACTTCGGGCGTTTTATCATACTTTGGTATAGACCCTATAACTGCAAACGAAACAACTGCCACTCAAAATCTTCAAACGTATGATGGTAGAACCATAACTGCTGGAACTACCTTTAGAGGTAATATTGGTGATTTTGGTGCCGGCCCTGTTGCTTTGGATTCAGAATGGTACACCACAGATGGTGGAGGTTTTGGAAGTCAGTCTGAAACTTTTGTAAAAGACGCTTCTTGGACCCGTTTAAGAGAAATTTCTTTGGCGTATCAATTGCCTAGCAAATTTGTTTCAAATCTAGGTTTTTCTGATATTTCATTCACTGTTTCAGGAAGAAATTTAGCGCTTTGGACAAAAATTAAAGGATTTGATCCAGATTTAAATTTAACTGGTGCAACATTAGGTAGAGGATTGGATTATTTTACAAATCCTTCAACTAAAACATATGCGTTCACTTTAAATTTAACATTTTAAATAAAAAACAATTATGAAAAATTTAAAAACAAATATACTATACTTATTTACAGTATTGGCTTTTGCTTCTTGTAGTAAGTATACCGATGGGATTAATGAATCTCCAAACAGCTTTACCAGCGCTCCTGAAAACCTATTGATAGGACAGGCAAATTTAGAAGTTGTCAAATTAAGTAGTAGTCAGGCCTCTAGAGCATCAGGAGTTTGGACCGATCAATTTACTGGTGCTGATAGACAATATATCAATTTAGATAATTATACTGTAACCGCAGGTGATTTTGATGATGATTGGGATGATTTATATGCCAATGGTTTGGCCGAAGCTAAAGAGGCAGAACTTTTAGCCAACGCTAGCGGTAGTGTGGTATTGGAAGGTGTTTCTCAAATTGTTCAAGGACTTTTACTTGGAGAAGGAGCCGCTTTATGGGGAGACATCCCAGATACTCAAGCATTAGACTATGTGACGTATCCAAACCCTACATACGATTCTCAATCTACAGTATTGGAACACGTGCAAACCTTATTAAGTTCTGGAATTACAAATGTAGGTTCTGCAACCATTGCATCGGCATATGGTGCTCCAGTTTTCAAAGCTAATTCTGCTACTTGGGCAGAAGTAGCCCATTCGTTAAAGGCGAGATACTATCTAGTTGCAAAAAATTATCCAATGGCATTGGCTGAAGCACAATTAGGTATTTCATCTGCTGCCGGTGATTTGTTGTCATCCCATAAAAATGAAACTGGTGCAAAAAGCATGTATTATCAGTTTGTTGTAGATGAAAGAGCTGGTTATTTAGAAGCATCTGGACCTAGTACATTGTTGAAATTATTAGATGGCTCTCAAGCTAGACTATTACTAACACCAGGAGATTCTGGGCGTTTAGCGAAATACTTTACCGGAAATGAATTAAATACTTCGGCAACTGGTTATTTTGCAGTTGATGCAAGTTTCCCAATAGTATCGTATGTAGAAACTAAATTAATTGAAGCAGAAGCTGAGCAACGTGTTAATGGTGGAACAGCTGGTCTTGCTGCTTTTACTGCTGTTAGGAATTATTTGGCAACCGAATATGGTGGTGTTTTCCCACCCTCAACATCAACCGGTACTGCCTTAACAAACGAAATATTAGAAGAAAAATATATTTCTTTAGTGGGTTCATTACAAGTTTTCCATGATATGAGAAGAACTAATAATGTATTGGGAATACCTGTTAAAAATTCAACAGCTACTACAGTACCTCAACGCTTCTTATATCCACAAATTGAGGTTGGTTCAAATTCCAATTTTCCTGGTGTAGTCGGTTTATTTGTGAAAACACCAGTAAATAACTAATTAATACCATTTAATTTTAAAAATAAAGAGGCTGTCTGAAAAGACAGTCTTTTTTTTTGCAAAATTTTATACGTAAAATGTCACTTTTAAAAATGTGTTAAACAGTAATATGTTATACTCCATAGAGATGTGAACAAACCAGATCCTTAACCCGACAAACAATCCTAGAGCTAAGCGCCTTCGCGCATTTATAGAAGATCCCTCATTAAAATAATATTGCTTTTAACAGAACAAAGCCTTGAATCCTGCAGATTATCAACCAACGCAAATAAAGACCCGTATTAAGAAAGACTTTCACAGATTACTTTAAATTTAAAACTCTCAATAAAAGACTGGTTTTTTTATACCTTTACCTCATGGAAAACCTAACTCAAATTTTTGGAATACGAGCCGTCATTGAAGCAATAAACGCTGGAGAAACGATTGATAAAGTATTTCTTCAAAAAGGTTCAAAAGGCGAGTTATTCACAGAACTTGAAACCCTGTTGAGAAAACAATCTATTAATTCATCTTATGTTCCTGTTGAAAAACTAAACCGACTAACAAAAAACAACCATCAAGGCGTTGTAGCTCAAATTTCACCAGTTGAATTTCACGACTTGGAACAACTTGTACTTTCCGTAATAGAATCTGGTAAAACACCCTTATTTTTATTACTCGACCAATTAAGTGATGTTAGAAATTTTGGCGCCATTATTAGAACCGCCGAATGTACTGGTGTACATGGTATCATCATACAAAAAAAAGGCGGTGCGCCCGTAAATGGCGATACCATTAAAACAAGTGCAGGCGCAGTTTTTAAAGTGCCTCTATGCAAGGTGGATCATATTAAAGATGCCGTTTTTTACATGCAAGCGTCCGGAATAAAAGTGATTGCCGCTACCGAAAAAACAGATACTATGCTTTA
>CAXBHA010000264.1:0-4637 GCA_963974955.1 uncultured Yeosuana sp.
GCGAAGGAAAGGTCGATAATATATTTTAAAAGAACTGTTCTTGCTGCTGAGATTGTAAATTCTTTAAAGGAAGAGTTTACATTTGGTCGTGTTAAATTTCAAAAACTGGTTTATTTGTGCGAACATGCCTGTAATATGAACTTACAAAGTAGATATGCAAAATTTGCTGCTGGCCCTTTTGATAATAACTTCATGCATTCAATAAATCAAGAGTTTGAAAAACAGAAATGGTTTAATATTGTAATAGATAAAAGCAACGGTTATAACAAGCCAGTTTATTCCGCATCTTCTAATATTGAAAAATATAAAGACTATTACTCAAAATATTTTTTAGACCAAAATGAAGCAATTCAAAAAATAATCGAACTGTTTCGAAAAACCAAAACTAGAGAAGTAGAGTTAGTGGCAACTATATATTTTTGCCTTTTAGAAATAAAGCAGAACAATCAACTGCTAAATAGAAAAACCTTAGTTGCTAATTTCTATAAGTTTGCTGATTCAAAAAAACAATTTTCAGAACAGGAAATTAACACTTCTTTAGACTGGATGAAAGTGCATGGTGTTTATCCCGTATTATAGTTCTTTAGTCATTCCCCCTTTTATAATAATAGCTTGTCACGCTTCTTAGTATTAGAGGTGTAGACCAAAACAATGTGGTCGTAAAAAATAAAAATTATGCAGGATAAGAAAAACCCAAAGTTCAAATTTAAGATTGAAAATGAAACCTATGATTGGCCAAATCAATTTATAACAGGTGCTGAAGTACGCGGTGTACCTCCTGGTATTCCCAACAACATGGATTTATTCATTAAAAGAAGAGGAGCACCAGGAAAGTTAGTAGCAGGTGAAGATTCATTCGATTTAAATGAACCTGGTATAGAAAAATTTTATTCTCAAGTGGCAGATTCAAGCCCTGGAGTATTATGAGCTTATTATTAGTTGAGGACTACGAGATTCTTGAAAAAGCTGGCTTGGACTATGAAGAAGTCGAGGGAAGTAGATTTTTAATATTAAAAAACTTCCCCTTAAAGGAAGACTTGTATTCATTTGCAGGTGAAAAACTTGAATATGCGCAGATTCTTGTTGTAATTCCTCCTAATTATAATACGAGTGGAAATAACATGTTATGGACTTATCCTGAACTAAAAAGGACAGATGGTAAGGTAATACCCGCAGCCTTTGGTTTTGGTCAGAGCGATGCCAGACATCACAATGGCAAAGAATATTGTCGCTGGTCAAGACATTATAAGCCTGATTCGTGGAAAGCAAAAGTAGATAACATCCAAAAAATCCTTGACAGGATAGAGTGGGCTTTAAGTAATCCTGATGCATCTAAAATATGAGTTCTAGAATAACAATACTAGGTAGTCAAGAAAAAGAGCTTAAAGATTGGCTAAAATCTCACCCTGAAAATCACGAAAGAGGTGCTGTAATTTTATTTAGACGAATTTCTAGACCTGTAGAAAATTTGGCTAGGTCTGATAGATTCATTGCTGTTGATATAATAAAAATGGAAGGCGATTGGGTTTTAGATAGTTCAAGAACGCATTTCAAAATCAATATGCGAAAATTTCCAAAAATATATTTTCGCTGTGAGTCAGAGAATTTAGAGCTCGGATTTGTTCATAATCATCCGGATGGTTTTCTAGGCTTTTCAAAAATGGATGACCTAAACGAAGGCAATATTTTAAAAGGTCTTTCTGGATGTAATGGGATTGATTCTTACTTAATCTCATTGGTGCTTTGCGAGGATAATTGGATAGGAAGGATTAGACAAGGTATAGTACCAGAAAATATAATAGATGTTCGTCACATTATTATTTTAGGTGATAGTATTGAAATTCATGGTATAGAACCTTCTGAAGGTTCTCCAGAAAATTTAAAAAGACAAGAAATAGCCTTTGGTTTACCATTTAATCAAAAATTAAGTTCGCTAAGAGTTGCTGTTATCGGTTTAGGAGGCACAGGTTCTCCCGTGGCTACATTATTGGCAAGAACAGGTGTTGGAGAACTTATACTAATTGATGGTGATGATTTGGAATCCAGTAACATGAATAGGGTAAGAGGCTATACAAAAGAAGACGTTGGAAAAAAGAAAGCTAAATCACTCTCTAACTTTATTAACAGTCTAGGAATAAACACCATAGTTACACCAATTTGCGGCTATTTAGATACAGATTCAAGCGCTTTAGATGCATTATCTAGTGCTGATATAGTTTTTGGATGTACGGACGATATCGCAGGAAGGGATTTAATGAATCAAGGTATCTATTACTATAATCAAGTTTTAATAGATTCAGGTATGTCTGGTTCTATTGGCAATAATTTAGATGATAAACCTTATCTCAGCACTCAAAAAGGACGTGTCAGTTGTATACTTCCAGAACATGGGTGTTGTCTAAGATGTCAAAATGTAATAAATGAACAAAAACTTTATAATGAACAGAGGTTTAAAGAAAACCCAGAGCTAAGAGATTTAGATGCCGAAACCTTAGAGCGAGAACATTATATAGTAGGAGGTGGAGTTCAATCTCCAGGAATTGGTGCATTTACTAGTGCAACTGCCAACAACGCCGTAGCAACTTTGATGAATTTGATTAGTCAATTTAGAAAATTGTCTAGTGAACTTAGACAGGATAATGTTTGGAATGATTTTATCCATTTGGAAATACATAGTAACGAACCAATTGATAATCCGGGATGTATATATTGTAGGAATCATGATGTTTTGAATAGTTCTGAAGGGAAATATAGATTAGGGATACCACAACTTGGAGAAATACCAAATGATGTTTAAACGTATTATAAAATTTTTCAAGCAGCTATTTCAAGCAAAAGACTCTGCCGATACACGCGAGGGTATAGAGGATTTTTATTTTAATAAAATTATAGAATTAGAAAGGACTCCAGATATGGATACAATAGGTAGAAAAGATTTTATTTTTGTTAGATATAATCAAAATTCTTACTGGGCGTTGTTTAAATGTCCTTGTAATTGTGGTACTGTTATTTCCCTTCCTTTGCAAAATGGTCATAATCCAAGATGGACTCTTAAAGTATCTGAATTTGGCCGACCTACGCTTTATCCATCTATATGGCAGAACAAAGGCTGTTTCAGCCATTTTTGGATAACTGATGGCAAAGTAGAAGTATGCGCTAATACTGGCATAGAACCCTGGAAAGCAGAACCTTTGAAGTATTTAAATATCTATAAGACTTGAATAATCTGTTTTTGGCCTAAGAGAATTTTGGTAAAACAATAGGCGAGGGGAGCGGCCATATTCTAGAGGGCTCGCAATACAGTTTGTTGACCTGTATAATGTTTCAAGAAGTTAAGAGTAGTCTTAAGGGTTAGAATGCTTTCTGGAATATAGAGACTGAGCCGTACATTGTTTCCAAAGTTATCTGTAAGCCTTGATTTTTTTGTTTCTTTTTTATCAAGAAGAAAGAAAAGGTTTTACAATTTAATACTCGTTCATGGCAAAAACTAAATTCAAAATTGTAGACAAAAAGGAAAAACCATATATAATTTGTGATACAAATGTATGGTATGAGATGAGTGCGAATATGTTTAAGAAACCGGATGAGTTCGATCTCATTCCAACCTCATTTTCTTTAGTGGAATTGGCAACTTCTCAATCAATGGCAGAACAACCAAAGTTTTTTCAGAATACAGTAAAAATAATTTATGACAACTGCGGTCCAATAATACGTGAAAACCCTTATGATTATATCTTACAAAAGCAATTTGGCGATTATAAAGCAGAAAGTAATGATATTGTTTATAAAGTACTTGATGGTTTTGGAAATTTAATGAATCGTCATATTAAAGGTGATGATGACATTGATGACAAAGTAAAACAGAAAATTATAGAAGAGTGTCGAAATGAAAGAGGCGTAACACAAGAATTGGCAAACCTTGGTAACGAGGAATTATTAGGTCTCAGAAAAAGAATTAATACAGGTATGGGGCAAAAAGAACATCTAAAAATAGACTCAAATGAGATAAATCGCAAAATGTTTATGTCGTTAGTAAATCAGTATGCTTCCATAAAAAAGTATCATGTTGATTGGAGCAAATTTGATTGGTCGATGATTGATTTATTTATGATTTGTACTGAATTATATTTTAAGAAATTGGAAGTGACAAAAGGAATGAAAATAAGGTCTAATGATATAGTTGATTGGTTTAATCTTCTATATGTATCTCCTGAAGATAAATATTTAACTTTTGATGACCGTTGGAGAAATTTCATATTAAATGATGAACGGATAAGTCACTATTTGTTTGTTTGACTTCTATTTTACATAGTATTAGAAGTGCCTTAAGAAAAGCTTTAAACAAGGCGAGAAGTAGCAAGTGCTCAGAAATTTTGTTTTCGAAATTTTGAGCTATTGCGGCAAGTAGACTAGAATCTCTTGAAAAATTTAGTGGTAGACAGTCTATCATAAATAGCATATTTGAAAAAATCTAAAAGTTTTGCTTTTTTTGGCGCTATGCTAGCCAAGCGATGGTAAAATGTGTTTTAAAATGAAGGTCATTAAACGTTTATTGTAAAAAAGCAATCGAGCGGTTGGCTGTTGGCTATTTCGGAGTTATGACGCCACCATTTTCGGTCAAATTGCGCCACTTTGAA
>CAXBHA010000265.1:0-4627 GCA_963974955.1 uncultured Yeosuana sp.
ACTTACTCGTTTATAACCCTAGCACTTTACCTTAAATCACCATAGCCTAGCAAGTACCTACCCTAAATAACCACAGGTTACCCGAATCCCTACCCTAAACAAACTTAAGTTACGCCCTAAAATCAAATTTATTACTCAGAAATATAACTTGACAACTATCATTACAAAAGAAAAATCTGATATTTTAATATCTAGTATCTATAGTTTTTATATCTCCTTCCAGATAATCAATATTATATTTTTTTTTCGAGTTTTGAATCTATTTTTTCTTGATTTGTAAAATAATAAATTCTTGTTCAAATTCAACATAAGGATAGTTAAGAGTACCCCTTTCATTTCAAAATCATTATATACTCAATGAATTAAGATAAGACTAAAACCACTGGTTATATTATTTAAAGTAGCATCGTAAAAGTGAATTAATTTAAAAGACTTAAAACCTATTACATTAGTATTTAATTATAAAGAAATGAAGACGCAATAATACTGCGTCTTCTTCTCTCACTAACTGCACTAACAACAAAATTTTAAGTGTTATTTTTTTAATTTTTTTCTTAATCGCTATTTATTTTAAAATAAATATTTGGAAAAAATCAAATCCATTAAGGGAAACCTTTCGATTATATGCGATTGATCTTCCGTCATTAGACCATTGTAATCCTCTTAAACTTTTATTTTTATTTTTATTATTTAATATAATTTTAAAAGTATTTGTTAATAAAATATCAGTGATATAAACATTTTCATTAATCCCATAAACTAAATATCTACCATTAGGGCTAATATCAAAAGAAGTATCAATTGGTGATTTATTTGCTGTTAATTTATCTATAAACCCATTTTTAGAAGAAACGCTATAAATCTGAGTAATACCAGCCTCATCTTTCATAATTACAAAAAGCAAAGATCCGTCATGATTACTACGCACAGGGTTACCGTGCGAAATAATTCCTGGATATTTTCTTTCATTAGTATATGTTATTCTTCGTTGAATTGTATTCAAAGGTGGATTAGGTCTAGTTGTTTCTGTACCTTCTAAAGGTTTTATAAAATTTGATTTAGAAATTTCATCAGGAATATCTACAATAAAAAGTTCGGTTAGTTTATTTCCTTTTTTATCATTTGTATCTCCCAAAAAAGCAACTGCTCTATTTTGTTTCTGACCGTTTAATTTCGTGTATCCTTTATTACCTACCCATCCATCATCAAATGCACGATTAATTTGATTACTGCCTAGCTCAGGATTTTCCGATACTTCAGTTACAATAACACTAAACATTTCACCATTTAGGTTTTCACCAGAACTGTTATCGTCCACATTGACCGGTCCTAAAGGTGCCATTACACCAACCATTCTTAAATCCTTTAACTTGCTCCCTGTTTGTAGCGATAGCCTCATCATTATATCATCGTTATAGGTAAACGACACCCATTTTCCGTCAGAACTCCAAGAATGAGCATGTGTACCACCACGAAGAGCCCCTTGAGTAAAAGGTTGTATTACGTCTCTTGCATCCAAAAAAACGGGTATATGAGGTGAGTCTGTTTTAACACTAACACCTGTTCTTCTAGAAAATGAATAAGGAGATGTTTTATTACAATTCTGAAGCCCATGAATGAACAGAACTTCGTCTCTCTTAGGGTTAAAGGTGACAGCCCCTACTCCAGGTCCAAATTCTGTTTGACTTTTAGTATTATATAATTGAACGGTTATCATTGAATTTATATTTACCATTTCAATTCTTCCTGTTATGCTAATTTGAGTATCATCATTTCTTGTATCATAAACAATCCAATTATCATCAGGTGAAAAAGAATCACTACTATGTAAAAAATGTCCATATTTTTCAGTGGTTAGCTGAACCTCTTTTAAATTGGAAAATAATTCAATTCCTTTCATCTTATAGTAAGTTTTACAATTAATAAATACTACACATACAATAGAAAAAAACAGAGAATACTTAAAACTCATATTTATTGTTATTGTTTCTCTAAATCTGATTTCTTTGAAGAAAATAAGGATATCAAAAATCCAATGAGAAATATCACAATTGTACCAAAAACGATAGTCAAATAGGTGTGAAAAGAATTACCTATAGAGCTTTCTCCGAATAACATGCCCGAAAGACTCAACCATAGTATTAATAAAATACCTGCTATTGTACCAACAATTGCTCCTATTACATTTTTATTCTTTGATATTATTCCTAAAAGAAATAAACCTAACATTCCTCCACTAAAAATAGAAGCTAAGCTCCACCAAGCATCTAAGGCACTTTTCACATTTATCATAGCAATAGCAATAGCAATTCCAAGAATACTTATTACAGCAGATGAAATATAAAGTACCTTCATACCTTCCTTATCCGATGCATTTTTTTTAAAATACTTATTATAATAATCCGTCAGAAATACAGTTGCTGAACTATTAAAACTTGTAGATATTGTACTCATACCTGCCGCAAAAATCGAAGCTACTAATAAACCGCTTAATCCTGCAGGCAAAGCATTTACAATAAAATAAGGAAAAACTCTATCGCTTTTGGTTACGTCCTGTAATTCTAATGGCAAGCTATCAGCAGCATTGTAATACGCAAAAAGTGCAGTACCAATAAAAAGAAAAAGAGCTGAAACAGGAACATATATGAGACCTCCTATTAAGGCAGATCGCTGAGCTCCCTTTTCAGACTTAGAAGCCATGTAACGTTGTACATAATTTTGATCTATACCATAATTCTGGAGATTTATAAATATCCCATATATTAACACTACCCAAAATGTAGAGTCAGTCAAGTCTAAGTCAAAACTGCCAAGTCCAAACTTTTCATTGGACAATGCAATGTCTATAACTTGTCCTGGACCTTCAGGCATATTAAAAAGTATATAACCAACGCATACAACTGCACCAGCTATTAAAATAATACCTTGAATCGCATCGGTCCACAATACCGCAGTAATTCCACCCAACATGGAATATATCGCAACTACAACACCCGTCAAAACAATAATTGTTATAATGTCCCATCCAACAATTGCATTTAAGGTAAGTGCTAAAAGATAAAGGATAGTACCAATTCTCATTAACTGAGTTAATAGATAACACAATGATACATATATGCGTGCCCAAGGACCAAAGCGTAACTCCATATAAGTATAAGCAGAAGGACTATTGATTTTCCTGTATAATGGAACAAAATACTTCACTGCAATAAAAGAAGCAATAGGTAATGAAAGACTAAAGGCAAAGGCATTCCAATTGGATAGAAATGCACTTCCTGGTAATGCCAAATAGCTAATACTACTAACAAAGGTTGCGAATATTGACATTGTAACAACCCACCCAGGAATGTCATTGTTACCTACCGTATAAGATGTTGAAGTTCTATTCTTCTTAAAAAAAGAACCTCCAAATGCAGCTATTCCAATTATATACGCTAAAAAAACAATAATATCTATAGTTTTCATTATGGTTTGGTTTTATCTAAAAAATCTCTTATTAATAGTAGCTTATTTTTAATTAAGAGATAAGTGCTTTAAATGAGGTTGAATACTCTTTAGATGACTGGAAATTTGAGTCATTTCCTTATCTAAAAATGGTTTTAAAGGCGATGCCATATAATTATTACAAATTCCTAAAAGTGACGCTGCGCCTTTAACACCTTTTAAATAACTAGAATTAAATTGACCAATGTTATATAGTAAAGATGCAATTTCCAATATCTGTTTTTGCAATATTTTTATTGTTTCAAAATCATGCGCAATTGCCGCTTCATACATTTTCACATAAAGTTTCGGAAATAAATTAGCTCCTCCAGCTATTCCTCCATTACCCCCCATCAAAACGGTTTCGGCCATAATTTCTTCTGGCCCCACGAAAAGTGCAAAATCCTCTCTATCAATAGAATATTTTAAAGCCTGAAAATAAACTGTATTCGCTGAACTATCTTTTAACCCTATAATATTTGGATGTTTAGACAAACGAACTGCTACCTCTACAGCCATGGAAATTTTTGTCATTGAGGGCATATTATATAAAAATAATGGAAGCTCTAAACGGTCCGCTAAATCCCAATAGTATTCAAATAATTCCTCTTGACCCAAATTAAAGTAATAAGGTGGGGTGGCAACTACAGCCGCGGCTCCTTTTTCATAGGCTAAAGTGGCCAAATTAAGACTTTCTTCTATAGAAGTATCCGAAATACCTACTAGCAATGGTACTCTCTTTTTTATATGTAATGCTGTTTGTTCAATTAAATCCCTCCTTGCTTGATAGCTTAAACTAATTGATTCTCCCGTAGTACCAAGTATGAAAATGCCATGAACACCTCCATCAATCAAATGATTAACTACTTTTTTAACGCCATCAAAATCTAATTGAGAATTTGATAATAAAGGCGTAATCATTGGTGGAATGACTCCATTAAATTGTTGTCTCATTGCTTAATTTTTAGTTATAACTTATTTGGATTTACTACAATATGCTTAATCGTTTGCCTTAAATAAGTATATGTTATATGAACTAGACCGTCAGAGCTTTGAATAATTGCCGGATATGAATAACCCGCTTCGGCAGGTTTTGTTTCAAAGGTCAATACAGGTGTCCAATTCAGACCATCATCCGATATAG